>JALZUU010000649.1 GCA_023300665.1 Saprospiraceae bacterium
GAATTCTTCATTGGACGTCATCGGATGATCAGTGCGAATACCCTTACGGAAGAATTACAAGTGAAGGAATTATTGTTTGCGCTCGACTCTCGAAAGACTTGGTTGCCTTTCCAAGACAATGTCTTACCTGCCTTTAGTAAATTGATTGATCTGAAGGGAACCACTACTTGGGGGTACCGATTGTGTGAGATTGCCAATCGAAATGGGAAGCGAGAATTAATTGCATTTGAGAGTAATCCACCTTATCGAATTTTAGTAGAAAAAAAGCGCTCGGGAATGGCTATTAAGATAATCGATCGAAATGAGCATAAATTACGCACACCACAGGAAAGGAATCTATTTTGGAAACTTTTTATGAAAGATCCAGGTTTTCTGGTAGAGGTGGAATAGTAGAATAATCAAGCTTTGGGGATAGATTCTTTATCTACTAATAAAGAAAGCGGGAGTACTTTATTAAAATACTCCCTACTTTATACACTGTACATTGAAGTTTTTTCTAAATTCTTAGCGTAGTAAGAACCCTTTCTGCTTAGCTTTATAACTCTGTCTACTTATTCATTTTAGAATATAGTTCTATTCTACTTTTCAAAAGTAAGACAAATATCATTGCATAATTAAGACAGTTTAACGGAAAATATCAGATAGCAAATAGTCAAAATCGTTAACAAAAAAATGATAACAATCTATTTATCAGTAAGTTATAAAAACAAAATCATTTATTATTTTTCAGAAAAATTGATTTTTTTATTTATCTTCACTAGATTTATACTGCTAAATTTAAAGATATGCTTCATACTACTGAACATTAGAAAATATGATTCTGAATGATTTCCTTTCAATTTACAAAATCATCGAGTCATCAATAATAATTGCTTCATAATGCTCTTTTTGCGTTTGATCAAGGTTATCAAAATCTGCCTCTGAAGAAATAAAACCAAAGGAAAGGAATAACGAAATTAAGATAGAAATAGTCATCAGTTCATTTTTTAAAGAGTGAAAAAATAATCACCTTCTTTAGTATCGAAGGCACCGCAAAATTATGGAAGGCTTATAGAAAGAAAAATGACAATTACCACCTAAAAGTTAGAGGCTACAAAAAGAAAAATACGCTACGAAAAAAATATAAAAGACTAATTATCAAAGCTTTACAACATTCTATTTTTTCTAAAGCGTGTAAAAACCTACTTCAAAAAATGAAAGAATTACAAGAACTCGCTTATGTTTTAAATGAGTATAAAATCTCATTAAATGTTATAAATCAAGATAACACTCAGGCTAATAATTTTAAGCTCAATCAGCTTTTGCATGCGATTAGAAAAAGGGAGGTAAAGACCGATGAAGAAGCAGCCTTTCTTATCTATGGAGAGGAAAAAATATCTGGAAAATACAGAAGTCTTAAAACGGAATTAAAAAAACGTTTACTAAATATTGTTCTTTCTATTAATTCAAAAAAACAAATAAAAAGAGATCAAGTCTATTATCAATGCTATAAAGAATGGGCAGCCTGTCGGATTTTACTTGAAAAATCAGCAAGGTATACAGCCGTTCGACTTGCCAATAAAATATTCAAGAAAGCCATAAAATTTGATTTTTTTGAATTAACAATTTCCATTGCGCTAGTTCTTCGAAATCATTATGCCTTAAGAGATAAAAACAAAGAAAAGTTTTTATTTTTTGATCAACAATACGAATACTACAGGCTTCAAGAAAATTATAATAACCTCGCCCACAAATATTATATGTTATTGATTTTGGAACACACCCAAAATAGTGTAACCCCAAATTCAAAAATAAAAGAAGATGCTAAGCGATATACTCAAGAACTATCTTCTCTAAAAGAAGATGCGAATAGTATTAAGTTTCATTATCATTTATTTCAGATTCAACTACTAGGAGAAATAGGTGTCTTTGATTACCAATCTGCAAAAAAAATCTGCGCTCAAGCGATTAATTATTTTAAAAGAAATAATATTGAATACGATAGTGGAATACGAAATTTACTGCTCAACAAATTAGTATGTCATATCCAACTAAAAGAATTCAATTTGGGAACTACGATCGTTACTGAATGCCAAAAGTATATTTCGGTAGGCACCTTTCAATGGTTTAAAACCAATGAATCCTTTTTTCTCTTTTGGTTTCATGCAGGAGATTATCATAAAGCCTATCGAATTTATAGAGAGGTCACTACCCATTCTCGATTTACCTTTTTTAAATCCATACACGAAACTTGGTCTTTATATAAGACCTATCTCCACTTTCTTTATCAATTTAGAAAAATAGATCTTGATGAAGACGATAATAATTTTTCCAAAATACGGTTAGGGAAATTCTTAAATAATGTACCAATCTTTTCTAAAGACAAACACGGTATGAATATACCTGTGTTAATCATACAGATGGCTTTTTTAATCTCACTTCGAAGATATGATGCAGCCACCGAACGGATTGATTCTCTAAAACAGTATTGTAACCGCTACCTAAAAGTCAATAACCCCAATTTTAGATGCCATTGTTTTATTAAAATGCTACTGCAAATACCTATCTCAGGCTTTCATCGAGCAGGCGTGGAAAGAAGAGCAGAACGATATTTAAAAAAATTATACAGCATAAAAATCAATTTCTATAATCAAGCACACGAAGTGGAAGTCCTACCTTTTGAAATTATGTGGCAATTTATCGTAATTTCACTTCAAAATAGGTTTTCTAAAACTAAGGAACTAAGATATATCGATTGATTATCGATTGATGTTGTTTAAAATAGATAGATGAATATCTAGATGATTTAGTTGCAATTCATTGATCCCTATCTTACATCATATAACTTATAAATTTTAACCTAAAATTATTGTCAAAATGGGGAATTTGTTGTAAATTTGCACCCCTAACCCAAATAGTTGGGTTTTTATGATAAAAAATGGCTTTGTAGCTCAACTGGATAGAGCACTTGACTACGAATCAAGAGGTTACAGGTTCGACTCCTGTCAAGGTCACTAAGCGATGTTTAAATCGCAATTTGTACATTATTTTAATATAAAAGACATGTCTAGAGTTTGTCAATTAACTGGAAAGCGTCCTGTAGCAGGTAATAACGTATCGCATTCAAATCGTAAGACGAAGCGTCGTTTTCTACCGAATTTGCAGAAAAAACGTTTTTTCATCCCTGAAGCGGATAAGTGGGTAACGATCAAAGTTTCTTCTAAGGCGATTCGTACGATCAATAAACTGGGTATTTTTGCATATCTAAAGAAATTAGAGCGCAAAGGTGTTGATACCGGTGTTAAATTATAAAATAGCATATTTAAAACTATATACCAATGGCTAGAAAAGGAAATCGAATTCAGGTAATCCTAGAATGCACAGAACATAAAACAACAGGTCTTCCTGGTACTTCACGTTATATTACGATGAAAAACAGAAAAAATACGCCTGGACGCTTGGAACTAAAAAAATTTAACCCGATATTGAAGAAAATGACGCTTCACCGCGAAATTAAGTAAGTGAATCGTCTTTATTTTTTCAATAATCCTTAAATATTATAAATCATGGCAAAGAAAGTATCGAAGAACTCCAGAGTCGGACAAAGAGCAGCAAATGCTGGATCCGGCCGTGATTTCGTAAAAGTTGTTAAAAGTGTAAAAGATCCCGCTAGCGGAAAATACTCTTACAAAGAACTAATGATCCACAAAGACAAGGTAAAGGAATTTTTCGCTAAGAAATAATAACCTCTTACCTCCTTAGGTGAAAATAAAATGGTTATCTCGGTGAACGAGATAACCATTTTTGTTTAGTAACCATTTAATAAATACCTCCACATAGATTGAGTTATTCCTTAGAAAATTCTCAACTTTTCTTTGCTGAGGAATGTTGATTAAATAAACTAGGACTTTATGCTATCTCTTTTTTCACCACTCTACGTCAGTAAAATGGTTATTATGCTTGGGCATAACGCCCATCTTGATTCCTTGATTGGCAAAAAAATAGTTCGCCTAAAATCTAAATCTATTTAATCACCATTCCTTATTTGTATTTTTAATTGTATCTTCCGCAATCAATAATCATTTTAAAACTATTTTACTACCCCTACCTATTTCACAATACTAACTAAGAATGAATTATGAGTTTTTTTAAAAAAATGTTTGGCAAAAAAGAAAAAGACGAGGAAACAGTCAAAACTGAAAAAGCCGAACTAAATAAGGGTCTGGAAAAAAGTAAGACCGGATTTTTTGATAAAATATCTAAAGCGGTGGCTGGAAAATCCACCGTAGATGTTGAGGTAATGGACGAATTAGAAAATGTCCTGATTACTTCTGACGTAGGATTGGAAACAACCGTAAAAATCATTGAACGAATCGAAGCTCGTGTGGCGCGTGATAAATATATCAATACCAGCGAACTGAACGAGATTCTACGAGATGAAATCGTACAACTACTCGCCGAAAATAATAATACGCAAGAAGTAGAGGATTTTGCCCCTACCAATAATACCAAACCTTATGTCATGATGGTCGTAGGTGTAAACGGGGTAGGTAAAACCACTACCATTGGTAAGTTGGCTTACCAGTTTAAGGAAATGGGACTTAAAGTTGCACTCGGAGCGGGTGATACTTTTAGAGCAGCAGCAGTGGATCAATTAGAAATTTGGGCCAATCGTGTAGGTTGTGAATTTTTCTCTAAAGGGATGTACACCGATCCAGCAGCGGTAGCTTACGAAGCGGTTCAATACGGAATGAATAATGACTGCGACGTCGTTATTGTGGATACCGCAGGTCGATTACACACCAAGAAAAATTTAATGCTGGAGTTGACCAAGATCAAAAATTCTATGAATAAAAAAATGCCAGGCACGCCTCATGATGTGATGCTGGTACTTGATGCCACCACTGGTCAAAATGCGATTGAACAAGCAAAGCAATTTACCGCAGCAACAGAAGTTACTTGCTTGGCACTCACAAAACTAGACGGTACCGCCAAAGGTGGTGTAGCCATCGGAATCAGTGATCAATTTAAAATTCCAATTAAATATATCGGTATTGGTGAAGGGATGACACAACTACAAGTGTTTAATAAACGAGACTTTGTGGACTCTTTCTTTAAGAAGATTGAAGCTTAATTAATAATTTTTTAATGAAAAATTATTAATGCTCGGCAATCGTAAATTAGTAATAATACGTTGTATTTGGTTGTTTAGATTTTTGATTGGAAAAATATAAAACAAACTGGCTTTCATTTCTTGGAACGTTAGTTGAAATAGATATATAGACGGATTGTCAGTCCGTTGTAGGGGTGCAAACCTTTACTTTGATGATTTACACCAGGTATGGGCTTCGCTTATATCTGGTTTTCTTTTGGAGATTTATCCCAACAATAGTCTATTTATTTTTCATTCAAAAAATGAAGAACAGCACCTTCCCAAGCAGCTGCATCATTTACCAAATAAGATTGATGACCAGAGTTTTCCATGAAGACCAATTCCTTTGGACCTGCTAGATTATTAAAGATTCCCTTCGTCTCTGTGACACTTACTCGGAGGTCTCCTATGCCCGACATTAACAAAGTTGGGGTCGTTATACTTTTCGCGTAGTCTGCTGGATTATGATCAAAAGCATCAAAACCACTTTGCCAACCACCATAAAATGTCAGCATTTCTGCCAAAGGAAAAGAAGGTGCATTGAGTGCATCGAATCGTTTACGAACGGTTCCGAGCATGGTACCAAAAGGACATTCTAAAATAATTTTATCTGGTTGAACGTCATGTGCATGCGCCGCACGCATAATCGCAGCTGCTCCCATTGAGGTGCCTAGCAAGATATTTGGTAAGTCAGGAAAGAGCGAATCAACCAAGGTCAATGCGCGTTGCACATCTCCGCCTTCATAAAATCCGATGCTCGTTTCTAGTCCTTCTGACCCACCACTCCCCGGAAAATCTACAAGTAAGGTATGATAACCCGCTGCATTCAACCGGTCACCATAGCCCACCATTCCAGATTTAGAATTTTGATATCCATGAAAAAGCAGAACCACTCCTTTGGGTTCAGGGACTTTAACCAGCCAAGCTTCCAGTTGAATGGGACCTGGGATTGCTAAGGTTTCGTACGGATTAGCTGGGACTTCTTGATTTTTAGGACGAGGCAGTGACACTCCAGTAAAGGCTAATTTTCCCTTCTCAAAAAAGGTATACTCTTCTGGTTTCTTTTTAACATGATCTGAATTTTTAGAAAAATGAGTCAGTTGCCATGC
>JALZUU010000650.1 GCA_023300665.1 Saprospiraceae bacterium
GTTTGACCGAATAATTTTATCAATACCCACGTGATAATTCCCACCGGAACAACCGTAATAATAATATTCACAACATTAAAAATCGTCGCCCAAGACCCCGACATTACTCGTCCCGTAAAGCTACTCGCAAAGATGGTCATAGAACCACCCGCTTGCTCAAAACAGGCCCAGAAACAAACCGTCATCACCGCAAAAATAACGATCGCAATCATTCGATCTCGTGTTTGTGCAGGATACCGAATAATTCGAATCGTAAGCAACGTCAAAAATAAAATGACTCCTGTAAGGATATAATAGTTCGATATGTCGGTATCACCAAATTGTAGCATATTGGTACCTCCAATTTTCGAAACCGGATCATTGATAATCCATGTTACTCCAATAAAAACACAGATATACATCAGTATTTTATCTAAACCTGTAAACGGATTTAATCGGTCTCCCTCAAATTCTAAGACAGGTGCATCGTTTTCTTTCTTCTCTGGCTCTAGACCTATATCTCCAAAAATTCCCTGTGCTAGATAGAACTGGATCGCTCCCATCAACATGAATATCCCCGCTAATCCAAACCCATAACTCCACGATACTTTTTCACCAATATATCCACAAAGTAGAATACCCAAAAAGGCTCCGGCATTCACACCCATATAGAAAATCGTATAAGCACCATCTTTTTTCTCTGGCGTATCTTTATACATATGGGAGATGATTGAGGTCATATTTGGCTTAAAAAATCCATTTCCTATAATCAGTAATCCAATCCCGATATAAAGGAATATATTCGCAAATTCTAGTGCCATCGAGGCGTGACCCAGCGTCATAATCAAGGCCCCCCAGATCACCGCTTTTCGATATCCTATAAAATTATCTGCTAAGTATCCTCCTAAAATTGGCGTTAAATAGACCATCGCCGTATATGTTCCATACAAAGCCAACGCCTCTTTACTCGTCCACTCCCATCCGCCAATTCCGACAGAACTAATTAGAAATAATACTAAAATTCCACGCATTCCATAATAGGAAAATCGTTCCCACATCTCCGTAAAAAACAGTACAAACAATCCCGATGGATGTCCTAATACCGTTGACTTAAAAATGTCATCGTTTGCCTTACTCATATTGTATTTTGGTTTTAATAAAAAATTTTATCTTGTTTATTTAGTTTTTTTTTTCTAATGCGCCACCAGCTCCTCTTCCGTGCTATCCTCCGCTCCATGTGTCAATCGCTTCAACGGTTTCAGCATCGCTATCACGATCACTCCAAACAGTGTACAGAAAACAGCGATCCCCGTAAATATTTCAAACTCTCCTGCCGTTTGCGACAACTCACCTAATAATCCCGCTAGTTTGTTTCCAAATCCTGTCGCTGCAAAATAGGTCCCCATCATCAAAGATGCGTACTTAACTGGCGCCAATTTAGTAATAAATGATAAGGCAACTGGCGAAGCACAAAGCTCTCCAATGGTATGAAATAGATAAGCTAAAATAAGCCAGATCATTGACGCTTTTTGTAGTACTTCTCCATCCACTTCTTTTACTTCCATTGTAGCCATCGTCATAAAGAAAAAGCCCCAGCCCATAATAACTAATCCAACGGCCATCTTAAAGAGGGAAGATCCTTCTTTTCCGCTTTTCTTCCACCAATACCAAAAACCTCCTACCGAGGTTCCTAAGGTAATAATAAAGAAAGCATTCACTGACTGAAACCAAGCAGCGGGAACTTCAAAACCCATTAAATTTAAATCTGTCTTTTGATCAGTATATAAACTCATCAATCCTCCTGCTTGCTCAAAGGCACCCCAGAAAACGATGATTAATAGAAAGGATAAAAACATAACCAACATTCGGTCTTTCTCTATTTTAGTAAGCGGACGACGCATCGCTTCTTGGTCTTTTTCACTTCCGGCTCCAATAAAATCTCCTGTTCCTTCTAGATATTTTAGACCAAACATATAGACAATCTGTCCAATAAACATCCCGATTCCTGCCAATCCAAATCCCCAATGCCATCCATAATATTTAGCGACAGCTCCTACTGCAATGGCTCCAAAGAAGGCTCCTAGATTAATTCCTATATAAAAAATATAAAATCCTTTATCTCTTCGATCATCTCCTTGCTTATACAAACCGCCCACCATCGTGGAAATATTGGGTTTTAAACATCCTACTCCAGCGATAATCAATCCTAAACCAGCATAAAAAGCGGTCAAACTTGGAAAGGCCAGCGTAATATGTCCAGCACAGAGTAATAATCCTCCTACCATCACCGCCTTTTTGGCTCCCAAAAATTTATCTGCCAATAATCCTCCCGGAATGGAAGCTACGTAGACCAACATCGTATACCATCCATAAAATGCCAAGGTCTCAGCATTAGACCAACCCATACCAGGGTTTTCTCCTACCGCTGCAGTTGCCAAAAATAAAGTTAGAATGGCACGCATACCATAGTAGCTGAATCGCTCCCAAAGTTCTACAAAAAATAATACGTATAGCCCCGCCGGATGTCCTCCAATTTCGCGCTCATGCGCCTTTGTCATACTCATATCTGCTTGATTTTAGTGCGAACTTAAATTTTCGCTGAATAAAAGTAAAATTTTATCCCTAAATACTAGAATATTCCGCCCCTTAATTTGGAGTAAGTGCCTCGGACGGCATTTTAGCGTCAGGAATCATCGTCGGAGTCTTCGCTTCAATCGGCTCCATTTCTACTGTCCAACCCATCTGCTCGGCCATAAAACCCATCATTTTTAACAGCTGCACCCCTTGATCTTCCGCCGTTTTCATCAAAATACTCTCTTCAGCTTTTTTTCGAATCAACTCCTTCCCATTTTCATTGATCTTATTATAATCTTTTGGCGTAAAGCTATTAAAACTGCCTTGCGTAATATCGTAATAAGATAGTTTGTGGTCTACCGAAAGAATCGTTGGTCCTGGGAGATTACTAATTACAATTCGCTTTTGATCGGGAAAGGATTCGATTTTTATATTATTTAAGTTATACCCCACCGATACTTTACCACTGATTTTTACCAATGCTTTTTTTCGAAAAAGACTCAAATCGTATTTCCAATAATCTTTGTAATCATAAATCTCAGAAAATTCTCCCTCGACCGTAATTAGTTTTGTCACCGTATTGATCCGTTCCAATAAAACTTCCGACTCTTCCTCCACCGTCATACTATTTTGGGTATACCAATATCGGGTTCCTAAAAATACTAGTAGAAGAATGGCAACAAATCCAACGATAGAAATTATTTTTTTCATATTAGAAAGGATTAAGTTGGGGAATTTAATTTGATCAGTAAAGGTTTACTTAAATTTTGAAGCACCACTTTTCGAGATGCGGAGTGGATCCATTATTTTTTAAAATAGGGTTGATACTAAAATTATAGTGGTTTGGCTACGCTAGTACAACGGTAGTTTTGCGAAACCCGCGAGCTAGCAATTTGCCAAGCTAGGTTTCTTAAAGCGGTCCTAGAATGTACTAATTCCCAAAATTAATTTTAAACAACTTCATTTCTATAACGAAAGATAAATATAATTTCTTGTTCTATTCCCTTATCAATGAAGATTGGAGATCCATTGAGTCATTATTAATTCTTCATTAAAAAATTATTCATTGAAGCTGTTTAAGAATGTTCACAAAAGGTGAGGATAAATGCTTGATAATGTGGGCGATGCTCATTTTTCTTTCTGTAGCCGTAGCTACATAAAGAAAA
>JALZUU010000651.1 GCA_023300665.1 Saprospiraceae bacterium
TATTTACCAATTCCAATATCCAAATTCAATTAATAAAATCATTCAAAACCGCTCAATGGAAAAAACTAATTGAGAGTTCCTCGATTGGTAGTTTGCAAGCGCTCACAGGAAAGACCTCTGTGATTTTTAAAGACCCAAAAATGATGGTTGAATATCGTAAATTGGTCACGGAAGGAATACTGGTGGCGAATGCAGAAGGTGTGAGAATTCCTCAAAATTTTCTAGAAGAATTAATAGAAAAACTAAAAACCTATCCCGATCATAAAGGGAGTTCGATGTTGTCAGATAAATTGGCTGGGAGGCAGTTAGAATTAAATGCGAAGATTGGGGTGGTTGTAGAGCTAGGTACAAGACATCAAATTTCTATTCCAAATTCGGAACGGATTTATAAGAGGTTATTGTGAGGAATTTATTTAAATAATCAAACTAAAGATAACGGTTGTTTGTTTTAATAAAAAAGGTATTTTTATGAAAGAAAGAATCAATCTTTTACCTAATCGAAAAGAACATTGTATTTTGATAAAGTCTGCTTTTACACCTGATTTTTGCGATCAGATTATTGCAGGAAAAAAAGCATCTTTTAAAAAAGCCATTACGCATTATCCTACTTCTTACCGAAATAATGAACGACAGGTAACGGATGATGAAAATTTTTCCAATCGACTTTTTTCAGAAATAAAAAATCATATTCCCACTACAATAGAAGTCGAAGGAATTGCAGAGGTCGAGCAAGGTACCTGGATGATAGATCATTTAAATCCTCGAATTAGAATCTGTCGATACCTTCCAGGTCAGTATTTTCATAAACATTTAGATGGTGTTCATTTTGTTTCTGAAAGTCAGCAGTCAAAACTTACGTTTATGATCTATTTAAATGGCTCGGAGGATTTTACAGGTGGAAAGACCTTGTTTTTTAATAGTAAAAAAGATGATACAATCATTGGAAGTTACGAGGCAAAAAAAGGAGATCTAATTATTTTTGACCATAATTTATGGCACTCAGGAGCCGTGGTTTTAAAAGGTGAAAAATATATTTTGCGAAGCGATATCATTTATCGTAAGATTGGTAAAAAACATAAAACAAAGGAAATGTTTTGTGGAGAAGGACATCTAGGTTATATCTGGACAGCAACCGTTTGGAAGGATTGGTTATTAACGAGTGGTCGAGATAAAAAAATTAAAATTTGGTCAAAACAGGGATTTAAGGAAGGAGAATTATTAGGACATGAAAGCTCTATTTTAAACGTTTTCGCATTTGATGAAAAAACTATTTTAAGTAGCTCGAGAGATGGAGCTATAAAAATTTGGGATTATTCAAAAAATAATCAATTTAGCTTGGAGCATAGTGAGATTTATGGTGATGGAGCAGTGTTGGCAATTTGTAAAATTGATGATCATACTTTTTTTTCAGGTGGTGCTGATGGCCAATTAAATCGAATAAAAATTACAGGCGAACAAGTCAATACGATTCAAGCACATAACGAATGGATTTGGGGTATTGCCAAGATTACACCTAACTATTTTGCCACGATTAGTGAAGATGGTTCTTTGAAAATTTGGGATATAAAACAACAAAAAATGATCGCGAATTGGCAAGAAAATATTCCAATAAATTCTATCTCAGTAGAAAACTCATGGATTTATATAGGAAGGTTTGATGGTTCCATTCTTATTTTTGATTTTGACCAAAATCTTAAAAAAATCAAATTGGTAAAACAAGAAAAATGTCACCTAGGAATTATCAGAAGATTATTAGTTACAAATAAATATTTATATTCTGCTAGCGAAGATTGCACCGCAAAAATTTGGAATAAAGCAACTTTAAAATCAGTAGAAACCTTTACACATAAAAATTTCGTTCAAGATCTTGCTATATTTGATGATGGGCTAATTACGGTTTCTTATGATGGAGAAATAAAAAGGAATTTAATTAAGAAATAAATCAAAAAGCATTAATTATTAAAACATACCATTCGATTTATTTATTTGATAATTATCGAGTATTATTTTGCTTAAGAATCACCTCTGAGAATCCTTTTTATTTTCTAACAAAATCCACCTAGTTTCCAAAAAATCTTCACTACCTTAGCCAGCCTAAATTACGTAAAATGCAGATAAAAAAATCAACCGAAGAATATGATGCTATCATCGTTGGATCTGGTGCAGGAGGAGGAATGGCTGCAGATGTTTTGTCTAAGGCAGGACTTAAAGTAGCGGTCGTGGAAGCAGGTCCATTTTTCGATCCAAAAGATCCCAAAACGATGACGCAGATGAAGTGGCCTTGGGAGTCTCCGCGGCGTGGTGCGAGCACGACCCGTGCCTTTGGAGATTACGATATGTCTTATGGAGATTGGGAAGTTGAAGGAGAGCCTTATACGCAATCAGAAGGAACCAAATTTATGTGGTGGCGCTCTCGAATGTTAGGTGGACGAACAAACCATTGGGGAAGGATTTCTTTGCGATTTGGACCAGATGATTTTAAACATCGAGATATAGATGGATTAGGAGAAAATTGGCCAATTACCTACGAAGAGCTCAAACCTTATTATGATAAACTGGACAAACAAGTCGGAGTTTTTGGTTCAAAAGAAGGGTTAAGAAATGACCCAGACGGATTTTTTCTACCACCTCCTAAGCCAAGATTACACGAACTTTATTATATCAAAGGTGCCAAAAAAGCAGGTGTAACTGCGATTCCATCTCGGTTATCTATTTTGACTAAAAAATTAAATGATGACCGTGGCGTTTGTTTTTATTGTCAGCAATGTAGTAGATCTTGTCGAGTCTACGCAGATTTTTCTTCTAGTTCTGTATTCATTATTCCAGGAGTTGATGGCGGTCGAATTGACCTGTACGTTAACAGCATGGTACGTACTATTACTACGAACGATGAAGGATTGGCAACCGGAGTTTCGTATATCAATAAGGAAGATCGGATGGAGTACCAACTAAAAGGAAAAACTGTTGTATTAGGTGCTTCAGCTTGCAGCAGTGCCCGAATCCTTTTAAACTCAAAATCTAAACAACATCCAAATGGTTTAGGAAACAGTAGTGATGTTGTAGGCCGCTACCTTCATGACTCGACAGGAGCGGGCCGTTCAGCTTTTATACCTGCCTTGATGGATCGAAAATTATACAATGAAGATGGCGTTGGTGGGTTGCATGTATATTCACCTTGGTGGTTAGATAATAAAAAATTGGACTTTCCGAGAGGCTATCATATTGAGCAGTGGGGTGGATTAGGAATGACTGCTTATGGATTTGGATTTGATGTCGAAGGAATGAATAAATACATCGGAGGTGCGGTTGGTGGATATGGCGACAAACTACGAAAAGATGTCAAGAAATTCTTTGGGGCAACCATTGGCATGGCAGGAAGAGGAGAGTCCATTGCGATGCGAGAAAACCGATGTGAAATTGACGAAACAACAGTAGATCAATTTGGAATACCCGTACTGAAATTCACTTATCAATGGTCTGATTATGAAATCCTTCAGGCCAAGCATATGCAAGATACCTTTGAAGAAATTATTGATGGAATGGGAGGCATCGCTATTGGCGACAAACCAAATAAAGAACAAAACTACGGATTGTTAGCGCCAGGTCAGATCATTCATGAAGTAGGAACCACGAGGATGGGAAATGATCCGAAACAATCCGTTACGAATAAATATTGCCAACTTCATGATGCTAAAAACGTCTTTATTGTGGATGCTGGTCCATTTACCTCACAAGCCGATAAAAATTGTACTTGGACGATTATGGCATTGGCTATGCGTACTTCAGAATACATTATTTCAGAATTGAAAAAGCAGAATATTTGATATTGTTGAACTTGCCTGCCGGCCAGCAGGTTGTATTAACGTGTAGATCATTTAGGGTGTTTTTAATTTTGATCATAAAATCTTTATAAATTTTGCCATTAATCTTTTATTAAATAAAAAGAAAAATCATGGATAGGAGAAATACGATAAAAACGTTGTTGGTTGGCACTTTGGGAGGGGCTGCGGTAGTTGGAGTAGGAGGATGTAAAACAGAACTGGCTGACGGAGTTGATGCTGGTTCGGCAGTAGGAGCAGAAGGATTATATGGACGAACACCTGAAGAACAATTGCGGGATGAACTGCTGTATAAAGAAGTATGTTTTAACGAAGCAGAGTTGGGAACCATTGCGATTTTATGTGATATTATTTTGCCAGCTACGCCAACTGCAGGATCTGCAACGGAGGCGAAGGTGCCAGAATTTATTGAATTTATTGCCAAGGACCTACCAGTGCATCAATTACCCATCAGAGGAGGATTAATGTGGTTAAACTCTGTAGCGAATCATCGATATCATAAGACCTTTTCGGAGCTAACTAACCCAGAACAATTAACCATCATTGATGAAATTGCATATCCAGATCCAGAAGAAAAATTTCCAGAACGCGCCCCTGGAATTGCTTTTTTTACAAGGATGCGTAATTTAACCTTGACAGGATATTATACCACAAGAATGGGGTTAGATGATTTAGGATATCAAGGAAATTATCCCAATGTTTGGGATGGTGTCCCAGCTGAGGTACTCAAAAATCATGAAGTAGATTATGATCCCGAGTGGTTGGCAAAATGTGTCGATCAAGAAAAAAGGATGGAAGTAGCCAAATGGGATGAAGAAGGAAATTTGTTGACCTGATTGGACGATGCTTGACAGTAAAAAAAATAATGGTAGATGTCAGAACGAAAAACAATTTCAAATTTTAGACGTTTTTTATTTTAAATAAAAACAACAAATCAACAAAACCCACCATGCCGATCCGCGACTTATTACAAGCACAAATAGAACAAATGGGCCAAGCCATTGGAAAGATGATTTCCAAATTTTTGGGGCTAAAAAATGACGGTAAAATGGAAGATGCCATGTCCGTAACCCAAGCAGCGATGCAAGAAGAACTCGAGTTAGATTTTGATAAATTATTAAATTCAGACCAAGCAACGTTCTTTTTATTTTTTAAAGATAAACCCTATTCAGCCGAAAGTTTGGAATTATTATCTACTTATTTTTATGAAGTAGGCGTTTATAAAAAAGCAGAACAACCAGAAGAGACATTATTAATTTTACAAAAAGCAATAGACTTACTAACCTTAGCCGATCAAGTAGAAAATAGTCTATCCATGGAACGGATGGGAAAAAAGCAAAAAATTGAGCAGCTGATGCGACGTTAGTTTTAGGATTAAGTTGATGATTTAAAGATTCATAACGACTCAACGGATTACGCTGCCTTTACTAAATAATCATCTTAAATCTTTGTTTTGTGAGAAAAAATAATAAATTTGCACTTCTGAATTCGGGATGTAGCGCAGCCCGGTAGCGCACACGCCTGGGGGGCGTGGGGTCGCAGGTTCAAATCCTGTCATCCCGACACTGATAACTCGCTGATAATAAGCGTTTTACATATAAATAAAGCTGGCCGTTCTGGCTGGCTTTTTTCATTGACACACAATTGCCACACAAATTCCTTTTTAGCTTCAAAATTCTTTTCATTGCCTTTTATTGCTATTTTGATTGGGAAATTATGGGTTGGTGTTGGTATTTTGAGATAAGGAGGTTTTGAGGGGGCTTAGGCTACTGAAGAGGTATAAATACCAAGCGATCATCGTTCCAAATTCCATCTAGCAAATCTATTTCGAGTTTAGCGTTCAGTTATTTTTCTGGTAGGTGTGCTTTTTGACATTTG
>JALZUU010000652.1 GCA_023300665.1 Saprospiraceae bacterium
TTTCTGGCCACTTATATTTTTTATATTTGACCAAAACAGAGTTTGAATGGGCATTTTTGGTCAAATATAATTCTAGTCACCCCAAATCCAACTCCCCAGCCGCCCCTTCATCCAAAAAGAACCTAATCTCCGCACCGCTTCTAATAATCAATTGCGAAGGTAATTTCTCCGGATTAAAATCTCCCGTCAGTACTTCTTTTAAAACATCCGCTTTATTTTTTCCACCAATCAAAAAAGTAATGCGAGCAGACTGATTGATAAGTTCTGGCGTAAGACTAATTCGAGTCGTATCTAATTTTTCTACAAAAACATCTTTGACCCAATATTCATCTTCGTAAAGAATATCCGTGTATGGAAAAAGAGAAGCCGTATGTCCATCATCACCCATTCCTAGAAAACAAAGATCAAAAACAGGTTCATGATCCCCAAAGAAGGTTTCTAAAGTCGTCTCGTAAGCCTCCGCAGCATCTGCAGGATCTAGACTGCCATCAATAGCAAAGATATTTTCTTTTGGCATCGGCACTTGATCAAATAACAAACGCATCGCTTCACCACTATTACTATCCGGAGAATCCTGCAACACCGACCGTTCATCTCCCCAAAAAATAAAAAGCTTTGACCATTCTACTTTCTCTTTCCAATCATCCGAAGACAATAATTTAAACATCCGTTTCGGCGTACTACCGCCAGATAAACAAACGGAACACTTTCCCTTTTCGGCAATTACCGCCGCGCAGGTCTCCACAAAATAAGCAGTCGCGGCTTTCGCCATTTTTGAGCCGTCTTCGTAGGTATTATATTTATGGTTGGTAGTCATAGTTGTTTGGTTTGCTAATATCAAATCTTAGCGTATACATTCTTGACAACTTTTGTCAATTATAAAAATGATTCTTGTTAAGTGAAGGTCCGACCTTGAGCTTTTTTCCATTCGGTGCATTAATAAAATATCTTAAAACGAATACTGTATGAGCTTCAAAAAACACTGAATAATTAAGTAATGACTGATAATCAATAACCTAAAATATTTTGATAATTTCCAAGCGAGTTTATTCGGTTTGATATTTTATTAGAAGTGCCGAATTCAAAAAATGCGACAGGCGGCAGATTTTTTTGTTTCGTTTTTTTTTCTGCCAAAAAAAATGAACAGAAAGGGATATTAAAATACAAAACTCAAAGAATTTGCAGACTATTTCACTAAAGGAAATAGCTGCAATTTTTTACTCTAAATAAAGACCTTGCTTGAGTCTACGGCGATAGAAGAGCGCAAGAAGTAAACCCCCTACTTTTCCCCATCCTTAATCGGCGTCGTAATCCAGTGAAATCCATCTGCTGCGATCAATCTTTCCGCAGATTCAGGTCCCCAGCTATTGGCTGGATAATTAGGGAATTCCGCAGGACTATTTTTCCAAGCATCGACAATAGGCATCATTACTTCCCAAGCAGCTTCTACTTCATCTGAGCGCATAAATAGGGTAGCGTCACCCGTCATTACATCGTGCAGCAATGTTTCGTATGCTTCGGGTTGTTGCGTATCGTACGCATCGCTATAATTGAAAACCATATCTTCTGGTCCTAATCGCATATCCAATCCAATTTGCTTAGCTTGGAAACGAATTCGGATCCCAGTAGCAGGATTGATACTAATAATAATTCGGTTAGGCTGTAGACTTTCTGCTACGCCTGTTGGAAATATTCGATGCGGAACAGGTCTAAACTGAATCGTAATGACCGACATTTTTTCAGGCATTCGTTTACCAGAACGTACATAAAAAGGTACATTCTGCCAACGCCAATTATCCATGTGGAATTTTACGGCTGCAAATGTTTCTGTATTAGATTTAGGATCTACTTTATCTTTTTCACGGTAGCCATCTACTTTATCGCCTTTCATCCAACCTTTAGAATATTGACCACGAGCGGTATTTTCAAATACTTCTTTGGTATTGTATTTTCGGATGGCACGAAGTACATCTACTTTTCGACTACGAATCTCATCAGCACTAAAAGAAACCGGTGGTTCCATTGCGACAAAACAAAGGAGTTGTAAAACGTGGTTTTGAACCATGTCTTTTAAAGCTCCTGACTTATCATAGTAGCCACCTCGATCGCCTACGCCCACGGTTTCTGAAACGGTGATTTGAACATGCTCAATATACTTGCGATTCCAGATCGGCTCAAACATAACATTTGCAAACCTGAAAACAAGCATGTTTTGCACAGCCTCTTTTCCAAGGTAATGGTCGATACGGTAGATTTGTTTTTCCTCAAAAATACCAGTGAGCAATTTGTTTAATTTTTGCGCACTCTCTAGGTCATGACCGAATGGTTTTTCCACGACGATACGTGTACAGTCAGGGTCATTGCAAATACCTGATTTTCCAAGATTAATCGCTACGGGTTCAATCAGTCCAGGTGCGATAGCAAGATAGAAAAGTACGTTGGCATGTTCCCCCCATTCTTTTTCGATTTTCTTAATCTCTTTGGCTAAATTCTGATAATCTTTTTGTTCAAAAACATCAGATTGGAGATAAGAAATATTAGGAGCAAAATTCTCCCATTCTTTTTTATCAATTTTTCCACGTCGAGAAAATTTATTAACACCTTCTGCTAACATAGACCGAAATTTAGCATCTGTAAAACTAGTACGACCTAGTCCGATGATGGCAAATTTTTCGGGCATTTGTTTATCTAAAAACAAGTTGTAAAATGCGGGTGTAAGTTTTCTTTCGTTGAGGTCACCACTGCCACCAAAGATGACGATGATCGTAGGTTTTAGAACTTCTTTATTTACCATTTTGATGTTTTAATTTTAAACTACAGTTTTGAAAAAATAATAAAAACGAGGAGTGTTCCTTAGAGTGTGTCAGCGCGTTGGCTTTCCTTTAGGAATACAAGGCGCGGGCAGCGAAATGACACACTTGGCTGTACTTTTCCTAAAAACGAAAGCTGGTTATTTTTCCCACTCCGTATGGAAAATACCTTTTTTATCTAATCTTTCATAAGTGTGAGAACCGAAAAAGTCTCTTTGTGCTTGAATAAGATTAGCAGATAAACGCTCACTTCGATAGCCATCATAATAAGCTAAAGAATTGAGAAACGCAGCAACTGGCAATCCAGACTGAATGCATAGTGCTAATACTTCGCGGGTATCTTTTTGTAGTTTATTTAATTTTTTAGCGATATCCTTATCAACCATTAAGTTGACCAGCTTAGGATTTCGATCGTAGGCTTTTCTAAAGTCTTCTAAAAGTGCCGCCCGAACGATACAACCACCTCTCCAAATACGAGATACTCCTTCCAAATCTAGTTTGAATTTATACTCTTCAGATGCTTCTCGCATTAATGCCATTCCTTGTGCGTAAGTAACAATAAAAGAAAAATAAAGCGCGTTTCGAAGCTTCTCAATAAAAGCTGCTTTATCGTTAGTTTTTATTTTATAAGAAGCACCTTTTAAAATTTTAGAAGCTGCAACTCGCTCATCTTTTAGCCGAGAGATATAGCGAGTACCTACTGCGATATCGATCGTTGGAATGGGCATTCCGAGATCCATTCCGTTTTGGGAAGTCCACTTTCCAGTTCCTTTCGACTTAGAAGCATCCATGATAATATCGATGACATATTTTTTACTTCCTTTTCGTTTTTTCTTGAAAATTTTAGAAGTAATTTCAACTAAGAAAGAATCCAATTCGTTTTCGTTCCATTCGGTAAAATGGCCTGCAATTTTTGGATTAGAAAGATTACATCCTCTTTTCATGATGTCGTAAGTTTCACCTAGCAATTGCATCAAACCATATTCGATACCATTGTGAACCATCTTGACATAATGTCCTACCGCGCCTTGTCCTAGATAAGTGATACAAGGTTCTCCGTTTACTTTAGCGGAGACCGCTTCCATAATTTTTTTGATTTTATTGTAAGCTTTTTTGTTGCCACCAGGCATCATACTTGGCCCACGACGTGCGCCTTCTGCGCCACCAGAAACACCCATTCCGATAAAGTGAATTCCTTTTTCTGCGAGTGACTTTTGTCGTTTTTCAGTATCTCTAAAAAACGAGTTACCACCATCAATGATGATATCATCTTTGTCTAATAAAGGAAGTAGGTCTTGAATGACGTAGTCAACAATTTTTCCGGCAGGAACGAGGAGTAAAATTTTTCGTGGAGATTCGAGAGAACGAACAAAGTCTTTGACATTTTTTGCTCCGTACATGTCGTAGGCTTTGGCCTCTTCCATGAGTGTCTTTACCTGATCTTGGTTTTTATCATATCCAGCTACAGCGAAACCGCTGTCGGCCATGTTGAGTAGTAAATTTCTACCCATAACTCCCAGACCAATTAGTCCGAGTTCATATTTTTTCTTAGGCATATTAAAGGTGTTATTATGAAAGTTAAGCGTTTGTTCAGAATTACCAATTGCATCCAAGTATTGGAAGCTTAAGTAAAGTTCAAGTAAAGGTATACAAATGTCGTTGAAATTCCCATTGAAATAAAATAGAATTTTTTCCTTTGTCCGCAAGGGTACTTGTTCTCAATAATCGAAGTAAATGATATCACAAGTCTTTAAATCAGATTCAAGTACTACCTGTTTTTCTTCTTGGCCATCGATGATGGTAAGCTGAGCAGTGTTAGGTGGATTACGACCTAGATTCATGGCGTAAAGCATTAAATAATTACGGTCACGGTTGTTGCGATTTCTTTCTAAGTCAATGGTAAATTCGTGATATTTTTTACTTAAGGTATGATCTTTTAAAATCCAAGATCCTTTAAAGTTTAGAGAGACGATATCTCCATCTACTTTTTTATAATCAAAAATGCGAACGGTTATTTTAGAATTTCTCACTTTGACGCGGGTACCAGATTTGATGGCCCTTTGTGTAATTTCTTCTGGAGCGGCATTTGGTTTATCTGCTTCTGTTTCTGGTGGCGGTGGTGGGATATAACGAATAAATCCTTTTTTCTGGTCGGTGTAGACGCGCGCGAGTTGATCGTGGAAATCATAAGCTCTTTTAAAAATATTAGGAATGGTCATGGTTCCATCTGTGGTAAGATATCCATATTTTCCGTCCTTTTTAACTCGGGCTAGATTTTCTGAAAAAGGAAAAGCCTCTTGATAGATTGGTTGAATTGCCCATTCTCCTTCCGGATTTATATATCCCCATTTACCATTGAGTTGTGCTGCAGCTAGTTGAGAAGTGAAATTAAATAATCGATCAAACTTGGCAGGAATCACCATTTTTCCGGTAGGATCAATCATTCCAAATTTTCTATTTTTTTCGACGACTGCTCGGTCATTCTGAAAACTTTGTGCAGAGGTATAGCTAGGCTTTATTTTAAATTGACTTTGGATATTTAAAAATCCCCATAAACCATTTATTTTGGTAGCAAATAAATTATCAGACATGTTGAGCATATATTCATAATCGTTATCCACAATAAACTGTCCTCGTTTGTTGATAACTCCCCATTTGCCTTTGGTTTTTACAGCAGCATAGCCTCGATGAAAAACATTGGCTTCTTCAAATTTTGGAAATAGTTTCCACTTTCCAGCATTATCGATATAGCCCCAAAGACCTCGATATTTGACACAAGCAAACCCTTCTTGCATTGGACTAGTTACTTCGTAATCGGGATCAATAACAAAATCCCCATTACGGTCAATAAAACCACTTTTTGAATCCATGGTTTTATAATCTGTAAATCCAGCACTGGCTACATTTTCAGAAAAGGCATCAATAATGTGAAATTTTGGCTGAATAAAAACATTTCCATCCGTATCCATAAAACCTCGTTCTCTACCAGATTGAATGATAGCCAGTCCATTATCAAAATCATTAAATCGATCAAAATTAACTTCAAAGGCCCACCGATAAGTCTCTTGAGCGAAACCTTGATGGAAAGTATTGAGTAGAAAAAATAAGAAAAGTGTATATTTCATTTTTTTTGATTGTGTAAGAAGTAATGGTACGATAATTTTTAGATAAAAAAGTTATCGAACTATTGAAAAACAACTCTATCATTATAACGCACTAAATATTATTTTGGTAACGATTTATGTACATAATTTTTCTAAACCACTGCCAAAATCCGATTTTGAGGATCATTTGCTGCAGTTTCCCAATGCCATTGGTAAAAAAATCATGCGTTATCGGAAATGGGAAGACCGGCATCGAGCCTTGTTTGGTAAGATAATGCTGCGCCGTGGCCTTGATGATCATGGTTTAAAAGACTTTGATCTCAAAAATCTTACTTATAATAAACTACAAAAGCCGGAACTCCCCGGAACCACTCAGTTCAATATATCTCATGCTGGTAATGTAGTTATTTGTGCTTTTAATACAGAAGGGCTAATTGGAGTAGATGTAGAAATTATAAAGCCAGTAACATTAGAAGATTACGAATTTATTTTTGATACGGATACCTTTCGTCAATTGCGACAAGCAAGAGATCAAGAAGGTGCTTTCTTTGAAGCATGGACGATCCGCGAAGCGATTCTAAAAGCGGAAGGTAGTGGTCTGACAGAAGATGCAAAAAAAATTATCTACAAAGATGGTGTCGCAAAATTTAAAGACCAGCGCTGGTTTATCAAACCTTTTCCAGTTCCTAAACAACATATCGCACATCTAGCAACTAATGCTCCAGTGAGTACTTTGAAATTAGTTAAGATTTAAACAACTTCTCTATATAAAAAAAGAAGAAGCTCCAAAGTCAAATTGACGGAGCTTCTCATTATTCATCAAAGTAATTGCATGAAAGTATTTATTATCTATTACTAGACTTTTATTCTATTTTTAAAAATGGCGTTGTAATACGAAGTCGGGTTTGTGTTACTCTTATAAAGTACTGACCTGATGATAAATCCGCTACCGAAAATTGCCATTCATTTAATCCTTTTTGAAAAGATAATACACCGTTCTGAACGACCTTTCCAGTAAAATCAATTATCTGAAATCTTCCATCATCTGTTGGTTTATTTTCAGCTAGATGGTAACGAAGTGTCAATTGGTCTATGGTAGGGTTGGGGTAAGCTACCATTTCAAATTCACCAAGAGATAAGCTATTTTTATTTTCATCTGCTTCGTGAGTAGAAGCAGATCCAGAAGGAATTACCGTAACATTGGTACCTAGTGGATCTAGGCCAGCACAAACACCAGATAAGTCCAGTAAGAATGATAAAGTTTCAAAAGTAGTAATACCCGGAACGATAAAATTCAGATCAAAAAAGTTTGGATCGAACTGATCTGTTGTTTCTGCAACCAACGCAAAAATATTATAAGTACCTGCTTCTTCTACGATAAAGGCAGGAGCATCCGCTATCTGTACAATTAATTTATCAGGACCTAGTGCAGCAAAATAGGTTACTTCATAACCATTAGGAATGACGGGTGGAACGATTTCGGTAGCAGAAATAAAAGTAAAAAATTGTTGAGGTACTTCTGATGGATCCGCAAATAACAATCCTGGAATTGCTTCACAAGCTGTATTTTCCAAAACAGAAATTTGCACACCCATTGCATCTAAATCAGCACAAACATCTTGCGTCTCAATGGCTGCTAGCACATCAGCAGCAGTAGAAATGCCAGGAACGATTTCGGAGCCATCAAAAAAGTCTGGGCTCGCAGGGTCATTTAATTCGGCAACAAAAGTATGAATGCGAAAATCTCCTGGTTCTGTAACCGTAAAAAGTGGGGCTGGACTGATCATAAGTATTGTTAATTCTGGACCAGAAGTCAGCACAAAAACTTGATCGAAATCTCCCGTTACTACCGCATCTCCATTTGGTGAAGCTACAATATTTGCTATACCACCAGAAAGTGTTACCATCGGTTGTTCTGATGAAAGAGTTCCTGCATCTAATGTACAGCTTGGTGGCATAGGAGCCGCATCTGTATTTTTACGAACAAAGATGAAGTTATCACTTTTTTCAGAACATCCATCAGAAATAGAACCATTGGCTTCCATTCCAACTGTAAATTGAATTTCTCCAATATAGGAGTATCCATAAACAAAATATTTCCCTGGTTCTTCAAAAGCAAAATCATAACTATTATCTTCTACAATCGCAATGATTCTATCATCTGAACGAGTAATAACGTAGGCGAAATCTGCGTCATTATCACCATCGTTGATAAAATTTAAATTCGCAGCAGCATTGTCATCAATGGTCGCACTTGTAGATTCGTCCTCAAGACTCACCTCTGTTTCTTCTGTTTGACGACGAATGACAGATATAAAATTATCAGAAAGATCGAAGCAATCATCCGCTAAAATAGTGGTGTTAAGTTCGTCTCCTATCTCAGCGGTTAGTTGCCCTTGATAAGAGAGACCCCATACACGGCAATCTCCACTTCCTGCATCTTCAAAGTTGGAAAACCCACTTTCAGGTAGTCCTAAGATGATATTATTTTCATCGGTAATTATATACTGATATTGCACGCCGGCAATACTCGTATTTTCAAAACCTATAAAATCATTTGTTCCATTATCTATACAAGCATAAGTAATTGTTCCTCTATCTCTAGTAGTTACGATAGCTCCTTCAGCTAAACATCCACTGATCGCAGAATCACTTGATTTATGAATGGTAATAAAATCATTGCTTTTGATTTCACAACCACCGGAGAGGTCAGATCCACTAATATTATTACCTGGGATTAGTAGGATGTTTCCAGAGAAATTGTAACCAAAAACAAAATAAGTACCAGGAACTTGATCCGCTAAATCAAAAATACCAGTTTCATTGATTGCGATAATTTTTCCGTTTGTTCTTTGTAAAACGTAAACGTAATTCTCTGAAAGTCCATCGATATTGGTCACCATAACCATTGAGTTATTATTATCATCAATATCAACCACATTATCTTGTCCTCCAGAGACTAACATAAGATTACTGTCTTTAAGGTCACGACGTCGAACTGAGATAAAATTTTCAGTCAAGTCAAAACATCCACTCGCTAGATTTACCGCAGCAGCATTGTCTCCAACTTCTGCGATTAGGTCACCTGTAAAGGAAAGCCCCCATACGCGACAGTCTCCAACTCCAGCGTCTTCAAAGTTGGCAAAAGCGTCATCTGTAACTGCGAGAATGGTATTATTATCGTCTGTAATTAGATAAACATAATCTGTCATAGCCAGACTATTATTATAAAAAGAAACGAAATCATTGTTGCCATCATTAACACATGCATAGGCAATGGTCGCTCCATTATTAGTAGAGATTCTTCCACCGTCGCATTGAGCAGAAAGCGTGTTTAGAATAGGAATAGTAAAAACTAAGCACAGGATTAGTAAAATTCGTTGCATAACATAGGATTTTAGTAACAGTTTTTTAAATACATTCAGCCTATTCATCAGAGACAAATAGGAAATTTAGGTCATTGAACAAATGTTCTCTGAAGTATGTGCTATGTTGCGGTTTTTAGGTGTGGAAAGAACTGGTGGTAATAAAAAAGTGGTGAGGATGTAAAAAACAACAATCAATAGAAAGATGATCGTTGTACATCATTTTGATCGTGTGAGATGTAGTTAGCTTTAAGTAGTACCAGTGCGTTCCTAATCCAATTAGAAAACCAATAGTATTTGCATACTAACTTGAATTTTCATGGGATTACAATGTAAATATAAACAAATATTAATTAAGTTTATAATAAAAAAAAGCAACGTAAGAAATAAATCTTACGCCGCTTAATAGAAGTAATCCGGTAATTAAACTAGACTACTTCGTATAAAACAGGCTACTTTCCATAATTAAAATAAAGATAAACACTCATTTACGTTAAGCTCAAGTAATTGACTCTCAAATACTTATATCTTTATTGGGAATATTAAACGAATTGATCTTTTTCCTAATTAGATAATCATTTTTAGTATTCTTGGAAGGGAAACAGGAATTAGGCAACTTGGTTGAAAAATTTGCGCAGAAATGTTAAAGATTGACAAAACAAATACTTTCTCAAGGAATAAAACTTGAGAAAGTATGGAAGTAGATATTAAAATTATTGGGCTATCGACTATAGTGTTTGCCAAAGATAAAAGGTAGCGTAACCACGCCAAGGTTGCCAGTTATCGCCAATTTTATTGATGGTGGCCAAGTCTGGTTTAGTGGAGAGGTTCATTTGTAATTTTAGTGCATTATGTAGGCCAACGTCTTTTAGTGGGAATCCATCTGGATAGCGTAGGCACTTCATGATGACGTAGTTGGCCGTCCAACTGCCAATGCCTCTGATTTTAACCAATTTACTTTTGGCTTCTTCCGCAGATAATTTCAGCAGGCTAGCTTTATCAATATCTCCTTGCATAATTAACTTAGCTACACCAATGAGATATTCAGCCTTGCGCTGAGAAACTTGATAAGGGCGTAAATCTTCTGGTGATAACTTTGCAATAGTTTCAGGATCTGGAAAAGCATAATAAGTATTGTTTTTATGCTGAAATGATTTACCATATTCTTTTACCAATCGTTCTTTAAGTCGGTAGGCAAAGTTGAGATTAATCTGTTGGCCTAAAATAGCCCAACTAATCGCTTCGAACATATCAGAAATTCCTACTAATCGTAAGCCATCTAAATTTTTTACTACTTCGTTAAGGATATCATCTTTAGCTGCCATTTTATAAAAAGGACCAAGATCTCTATCCAAATCAAACCAATCGACCACAAAATTATGAATAGCATGTTTCCAAGCAACATTCAATTTCCCACCATTTAAGTTTTCTACTACCAAAAAATTATCTTTTTCTTTTATTTTTAATACTACAGGCTTTCCTGTAAAATAGACCAATTTGTAGATTTTGTTTTTTTTGACCTTATGCATAATTTCCAATGGCGACCGATTGAGAAAATCAAGGCAGCGCTGAAAATTAAAAGAAGCGGGTATTTCTATTTTGATCTTGGACATTCAATTATTTTAAAATAACTATGAGATTTTGGAAGTTGTACAACAGACTATTCTCTTTTTAGACAAATAATGGGGCGTATCTTTCTTCAAAAATTTGTAAATGATGTAGTTCGTGCCCAGCAATAATGTAGGCAAGTGCAAGAGGCGAAGTTGGATGATTACTGGCAACACCTAATCTATTAAAGTCGGCATAAACCATATTTTCAAACAAGCTAAGGCTGGCTTTTCTTACTATACGGTATTCTGAAACTAAAGACGTGCCAGAACGGTGTTCTACGGGACCCAAATCTGCATAAAGATCTTGATCAAATCCCGGAAGTGGAGTTTGATCTCCTCGACTGATGGCCAATGCTCGGTATGCCATCACTCGTTCTACATCTATAATATGTAGCAAATTTTGTTTAATTGTCCACTTTCCTGGAGCATAGCTTAGGTTCCAATTAGCTGAGGAAAGCTTGGAAAAATAGGTAGCGACGGTCTCTTCCTGCGCTTTTAGCACCTTCGTGATGTCTCCATCGGGTACCAAATCAATATATTTTCTAAAATAATCTGAAGAAGTGCCGACTGCAGGTCGGTTTAGAGTGGGTTGGTTTGACATTTTGGTATTTTATTTTCTATTCGTAGCAGTAATTTGGGTTTTTTTAGCCTATTCTAAACCCAAATCGGTTCAATTTCCAATATAGGGAACTATTGGAAAATAACGAGGGTTTTGCTCATAAGTTTTTGCATCTTTCTAATAATAGCTACCGTAGAAAGAGCGGCGAATTGTTTGCTGTGTTTTAAAAATATTCTTATTATTTTCGCACCCGAGTTTGTCCAAACTTTCATGATTGTGCGAAATTGAGGAAATTTCATTCTGAATGAGGCAAAAAACGTAGACGATGCCTAAGCATCCTGCGTAAGCTTGTGCCAGTGGCACAAAGGCTTTTTAACAAAATGCAGAATGAAAATTGCCAATTGCAGCCAATTAATGGAAGTTTAGACAAGCTCTACTCAAAAGAACTACTAAAAATAGATATGAAAAAGAGAATCGAAATTGCCGAGGTTTTAAAGAACCCAACGTTAAATGAATCCATTTTAGTCAAAGGCTGGGTTCGTGCCTTTCGTAGCAACCGCTTTATTGCACTCAATGATGGTTCTACCATTAATAATATACAAGTAGTGCTAGATTTAGAAAAATTTCCAGAATCATTAGTAAAAGAAATTGGGTTTCACGCCTGCCTTGCTATTACTGGAAAGTTGGTTGAATCTCAAGGTGCTGGTCAAGCGATGGAAATTATCGCAGAAGAAATTGAAGTCTTAGGAGCTACTAATCTTGATGTTTATCCATTACAACCCAAAGCCCAGTCTATGGAATTTCTCCGTGAAAAGGCGCACCTAAGAATGCGAACCAATACTTTTAGTGCGGTATTTCGTATCAGACATGCGGTCGCTTTTGCGGTCAATAAATATTTTAATGACAAAGGATATTACTATATGCATACGCCGATCATTACAGGTAGTGATGCAGAAGGAGCGGGTGAGATGTTTCAAGTCACAGCTTTTGAAACCAATAAGGCGCCACTAGATGAAGATGGAGCGGTAGATTATAAAAAAGATTTCTTTGGTAAGGCAACCAACTTGACCGTTTCGGGGCAGTTGCAAGCAGAGATTGGTGCACTAGCACTTGGGAAGGTGTATACCTTCGGACCAACTTTCCGTGCTGAAAAATCTAACACTTCTCGTCATCTTGCTGAATTTTGGATGATTGAACCAGAAGTAGCTTTTGCAGATATTCATGAAGATATGGATCTAGCAGAAGACTTTAGTAAATATTTAATCAACTATATTTTAGAGAATTATCCTGATGATTTAAAAATACTAGATGACCGTATTGCCAAGCTGGAGAAAAACATGAAGAAAGAGGAACGTCGTCCAATGGGATTGATCGAAACCTTACGCTTTGTAGTAGACAATGATTTTGAAAGAATTACTTATACAGATGCGATCAATGTTTTACGTAATTCTAAGCCATATAAAAAAGGAA
>JALZUU010000653.1 GCA_023300665.1 Saprospiraceae bacterium
ACATAAAGTTCACTCACTGCAGCTCTTACGCCAGCTCCAATCGGTTCAATAATCAAAGAATTTGTGATGTCATTGAAACTATTATTAATTAAACAATTATCATCTGCAGTAAGCGTTAAAGAACCGCCTGAGAAATTAAATCCCCAAAAAAGTGTAACCTGAAAACCTGCAGGTATTCGTAAAGAAGAGAGATTGTTTATAGCAAGTCCTTCGTCAGCGATACTAGGGTACTCACCAATGCCTAATGAAATGCTACTTCCAGTATAATTACAATTTTGGTACAAAGTAACTTGAGGAGCTTCCGTAATTTCCCAAGACACCCAAGTACCACCAGCTCCAGTAGTTGTAAAAAGAATGTCCCCTTGAGGGTTCATTTGTAAACGTTGAAAACTTGTAGGCCCATCAGGTAAAGTGATATAGTGTGTTCCTGATGTATTTCCGTGGTCAAATCTGTAATAGGTATAATCGCCGACACTACTTGTAGCTTGCATATCTGCGTTGGCGGTATTATCCGTTCTCAATCCAGGAAGTGCGCCACCAGCTGCTCTACGTATATGCCAAAAACCATTTCCTTTATCAACGAATCGCCATCCTACATCAGCTCCGATAGTATTGGTAGAAGTGGTGTACGCATCTTCACTTTGCCCCGTAGCAGCTAATCTTAGATTATGTGCTGGAACATCTAGATAATAGGTCTTATTTGGGTCTGGGATAAAGCTCTGTGGGTTTTGAACTTCCGTAATTTCCCAAGATACCCAACCACCATCAAATGCGGTAGTTGTAAAGAGGATCTCCCCTTGAGGGTTCATTTGTAAACGTTGAAAATTCGCAGGTCCGTCTGGTAAAGTGATATGGTGTGTTCCTGAAGTATTTCCGTGGTCAAATCTATAATAGGTATAAACACCTGCACTACTTGTTTCTTGCATATCTGCATTGGCGGAATTATCCGTTCTTAATCTTGGTGTCGAACCACCAGCCGCTCTTTGTAGATGCCAAAAATCATTTCCTTTATCAACGAATCGCCATTCTACATCAGCTCCCGTAGTATTGGTAGAAGTGGTGTAGGCATCTTGACTTTGACCCGTAGCAGCTAATCTTAGATTATGTTGTGGTACATCTAGATAATAGGTCTTATTTGGATCAGGTATAAAACTTTGCTCATTATTATTAATACTAAATTCTACCCAGTTTAAATTCCAACCAGCTTGTTGTGCAAAAATTCTTAGCGTATTTGTCCCAGCAGTTAGATTGACTTCATTAGAAACGGTGTTATAAGTTTGCCATCCACCCGTAGAAGGAATATTAATACTACCTACAGCAGATCCATTTACTTGTAGTTGAATAATTCCACCTGAAGCATTCTGTGCAGCTATTCGATAATCCACTTGATAAGTACCTGTTTCAGCTACATTTATTTGATATTCCATCCAATCACCAGCAGCTACAAAACCAATATTTTGTCCGCCGCCCACATCTCCAGTTTCTTCTGTTCCAACACCAAATTGTGTACAAAAGTCTTCTGCTTCAATTCTTCCAGGAAGGTTATGGGCAAGGCAATTAATTTTCAAAGAAGCTGCGTCGTCATTAAAACCATCAGCAACTAAACAAGAGGCATCAGCAGTCAGTGTAATAGAATTACCACCAAAATTAGTTTCAGCATATAATGTAACTTCAAAACCATCAGCAATCTGTAAAGACGATAAAATATTGTTAGAAAATCCTTCATTAGCAATATTTGGATAGTCCCCCATGGCAAGTGCGATGCTTGTCCCTGCATATGCACAATTACTATATAAGGTAGCTACTGTACCCGCAGGAGAGTCAACTGTAAATGCTCCTACTTGAATACCAATATTGAATTTATAACTTCTATTTAAGTTCGCTGGACCAGCAGTACCTAAGCCTGGAGATTCTCCAACCGTTAAAGTTGGGAAAAGATCAGGGTTAGTTGTGCTGGTTGCGGTATAAGTTTGCCATACTTCATCTTCACCAGCTCCTTGGTCTGCTGGTATGACACTTTGTATTTTGTTGTCTGGTGAGGTTGGGAAAGCATCCATAAATCCAATGGCAATTTTTTCTCCCGGTTGTAATATCAAAACATCATCTGAGTGATTGGAAAAAGGGAAAGAGTTGTTTCCAATACTATACTGATTCGACGTTCTTGTTTGACCGATGGTTAAAATTGTAAAATCATTATTCGCATTTACTCTTGCGATAAATGGCGTAACTGGATTTCCTAATCTTCTTGCATAAAAATTGAAATCAATAATGCAAAGTTCTTCCATTCCACCAGAAGTATTGGTGTAGGCATCTCCTTCGTTGATATTCATTCCCGGGTTGTGTCCGTCAATAAAATTACCATCACTTAAGGCATTTCCTATGGTTGTAGTTGAATTGTTGGCACAATTCGCATCTATCGAATTAATCCAATTGGCAACAGCCTGTACTCCTTCTACATCAATTCTACCTTTTGCCAAAGGAGGCATCGCACAACATCCATCTGTTGTATTCATTCTTAAATAAAGAAGAGATCGTTCTAAGTCTTGTGGAGCAATGATCTGTGGATTGTCAACACCAAGATCCTCAATTACATTGCTGGTCAACAAATTCTGATTATTAAAATTGGTCGTAAAACGAGCATCAAATGCAGCTCTGTTTCCAGAGGTAGGATTGTGACAATGCGAGCAGTTTGAATCAAAATATGATCTAGCTCTTAACTCCAATGATTGGTTATTGTCTGAAAGGGCATAAGAAGTAATTACATTGTTAGTATTTACATTAGGAATGAATCCTAATGCAGCAAAAGTCTCCAATTGATTCCCAACTAAACCTGTAGTTGGGTAAAAAATATCTTTGTTTAGTTGGTGGGTTCTAAAACCTAACACATCACCAGAAGAAGGCAGGTGACAAGTTTGACATTGTGTAACGGAAGGATACAGATAATCAAACGTTTCTCCTTCTATTGTAATTTCCTCCGTCAGACCTTCTAATAATAAGTCTGCATTTGTTCCTGCGTTATTCCATCTATAAGTGGCGCCAAACCAAGTACCATCCACTCCATGCATCCAAACTCTGGTTTCTAGTTTTTTGCCATCAGGTTGTTCGAAGTGCTTGATAAAAACAGTACCGACAGGGAAAGTCCAAGGATTGTTTTCACTATATCCAATTTTTTCTGCATTGCTATTTACGTTTCCATCATTGGGAATCGCGACCCATCGTTTTTTTACCGTACCTGCTGACCATAAAGGATTATTGACCTCATAAGGAATGATTCCAGCATTAGGAATTAGGTTTTGTAAATTGGCAAAAATACCAATTTGAGAAAGTTGGTTAGGAAAAACCAAATCAGGATTTGGGACATTTTCTGTTAATTTATAAATCCTTCCTTCTCCAAGATTGTCACCCAGTTTCAAGACCAACATTTCATTATTTTGGTCAAGACCGAATGAACTAATTCCCGTAAAGATACCTCCTGCGTCTGGTTTGGTCGCAATCAATTCTACTGCATCTGCTGTATTGCCAGAAGTATGCGTCAGCGCATAAATATTACCATTGGGACCGTTATTGGCATAGATATATTTACCCGTAAGTTGTGGGATAGCACTCCCAGTATACACCCAACCACCAATGACCGCTGACCATCCATCGTCGTGCGAAAGTTCAAGTAATGGTTCGCGTTCTTCTCCGATAATTTGGTTAGGAGTAGGATTTCGTCCGTTACCAAAACCTTCTTTGTAATCCCATTGAAAATTAAGTCCTGGTTTGTCTATTAAGTCTATTTCTTCGTCTCCACCTGCACCAACATCTCCAATCCAAATGTTGCCAGTTGCAGCATCTTGGGTCATACGGAAAGGTTGTCTTAAACCATGCGCATAGTATTCTTCCAAAATACTTCCATTTGGATTTACCCAAGGGTTGTCATTTGGAATATAGTATTCTTGAGTATAAGAAGGAGTAGCACCTGCTGGTACATTCGCATTACTTGGTTGTCTGATAATAGGATGAGAAATGTTTCCACCTTGTTTGTCTACATCTATTCTCCAAACGCCACATCTAAATCTAAGGTCTAACTGTTGGCTAACATCTTCACTGTTACCTTCATCACCCACAGATACATAAAGAAATCCATCTGTTCCAAAAAACATCCCACTTCCATCATGTCCTTTTCTAGTATCATATTGATTAATCAAAATCACTTCGCTATTAGGGTTGAAATTATTCCCATTCCAAGTGAATCTACTAAGTCGGTCATAGTATTGCTCAGCAGCATTTGCTGCATCATTATTTTCATTATGGACATAATAGACATACATATAATCTTTGCCTTGCCCCAATCCAAATTGAGGATGAAATACTACATTTTGAATACCTCCATGCTTGGTGTTGTTACTATTAGCATTCCAATTGTAATACCAAGACCTATCTTGAATATCTAATACAGTCGTTCTACTAGACGTATTTTCGTTACTACTAACGGAGAAAAATCGACCGTCCATTTCGACAATCAACATATTATTATTGTTAGGAAATGGAATAGCAACAATAGGTGATATCCAATCGATGTTGGTATAAATAGGTGTAGCATTTATATCTCCATCAGGTCTTTGATTCGGTAAATTATTATTGATAAAAGGACCAATCGCCTCTGCATTAGTTAGTCCTGGCGGAGGGTTCCAATAAGTATTAAAACCTGTAATAATGAGAAGGGTAAGAAAAGTAAAAATTATTTTACTTTTCTTCGGGTTGAAGTTGAGTTTTGTCATTCTATTTGTTGTAAAAAAATCCAAAAAAATTAACAATGCGGTAATAGCAGATGCCTTGAATAAATTCACAAATCAAGTGCAAATTTACCCTTAAACACATAACTTAAATAGCTATATGTCATATTATTTATTGATAAAGAGGAAAGACTGGAATATACAATTTAGAGATATATAATATATACTAAACTAAATTCAAGGTTAGTATATCAAAAAGTATACCTCTAGGTTTGATTTGATTTGATTTGATTTGATTTGATTTGATTTGATGAAAGATCAAATACTTGTGGGGGAGGCAGCAAAAATACAAAAAAATATAATAAAAGGACAACTTAAAATCTAAAAATCATCATTTAAGTTGAATTAATTAAATTTAAGTTTGGCTCGTTCCCAAAACAGGAGAGGTATCGAAGCTGTTTAAAACAGCTTAATAATCCTTAGCAATCACAAATTTGATTCCAACTGCTCGACGATTTTCAGGCTTCATATAAATGATATAAATACCATTTCGAATATTTGATAAATCAAGTTTAAGAATATCTTCATGGTTTGATTCAAGCCTACCCTTCTGTTTGATGGTCCCATCAATAGACTGAATAAAATAATCCATCGATTTATCCATATAACTTGAAATATCAACTTTTAAGTAATCCGTTGCAGGATTTGGAGAAACTTGGATAGTGCCTGTTTTTAAATCAAACATAATATCACCATACATCTGGTAGTTT
>JALZUU010000654.1 GCA_023300665.1 Saprospiraceae bacterium
ATTGAAAACATCCTCTCTTAGAGGTCGAATCTGATCGTGATATTATGTGTACCACTCCACACATTAGTGTGTCGGTAAGCGTAATCAATTCCAAAATTGCTACCTTTTTCTTTGTTAAATGGTACCTGAACTGAAGCACCAAGACTCAAACCGTTATAGACAGATGCTTCTACTTCTTCATCTGTATCAAGCTCATATTTATATCCACCACGTAGCATAAAAACATCGTTAAATACGTATTCTACTCCAGCTCCGATTTGGTCTTCGTAAAAAGTATTGGAAGTAAAATTACCTACTAAAGTAACTCGATTCTTAGGGTTGATAATAATATCATAAGAAGCTCCGATATTCAATACAGAAGGCATATCAAATTGATTAGCTCGAGTAAAGAAAGATAATTCTCCGTCTACATCAGGATTCGGGCTTTGTAATGACTGCGTCAAACCATCTCCTGAGTATTTCATAGGAGTCCCAACATTTCGTAAAGAAATTCCAAATTTAAATTCATCATTATCACCAGTAACATACTGAACTCCCGCATCTATTCCGATTCCGTTAGCAGTAACATCCGCCAATCCTTCAGAGACGATTCGTACTGAAAGTCCTACACTTACTTTATTTTCAAATTCATGTGCATAGGATATAGCCATGTTGAAATATCTTGGAGAAAATGTTGCTCCAGTTCCTTCAGGAAAATCTTCGGTGGTAATCGGAATATCTCCAAAATCTAAGGTCATAAGACTTACTCCAAAGGCGCCATTAGCTCCCACTTTTTGTGCGATACCAATTGCATTCATACTAATATCTGTACCTTCAAAATAACGAGCATGACCACCCATTATCTGAGTTCGAGAAGGAGAACGTACCAATCCAGCAACGTTCAGCCGTAATGCTTCTACTCCAGCAATGTTGGCTGTAGTCATTGTGCTTAATCCAGCACTTCTAGCCCAAGGGTTTAGTAATAACTGAGTTGCACCTGCTTCTCCTTGTCGATCAGGGTTTCCTGCGTAGGATACCTGTACGATGGTCAGCAGTAAAATAATTAAGTAAAATTTCTGTTGCATCTTTTATGTTTTAGATTGAGGATGAAGTAAAAAAATTACTTCATCCTCTTAAATTCTTATTTAAAATTATAATCCAGTTGGGTCAAACTCTCGAGCAACGCCAAACCATTTCAATACAGTTTGTCCAACACCAGGCGCATCGACATGAATCAAGTAAATTCCACTACTAACTGGGATATTATCAAAATTCTTTAAATCCCATTCCAGCGATGGTAGTATTTGTGATTGTTCTACCAATCGTTGACTACCAACTGGCACTACTCCAGTTTCATCTCGGTTGTATCGACGAACAAATCGTCCATCCAATGTGTAAATAGTTATCGTTGCTTTTGCTGGCAGGTTCGTTATCTTTACGATATTAGAAAATTTATCTGCCTCGTAATCAGAGAATCCATAATAAGGATTAGGTACAACGTTCACTTGACTTAGAATTGAATCCAGTTCACTTTCTCCAGAAAATTCAGTTGAAGCTGCATTTTCAAAAGATAATAAATAAGTAGGATCTCCTTCATTTGTCCCCATACCTTCTCTCACTGCATACGAATTATCTACTCTAGCCTTTACGATTACATCATTTGGAATTAACCCTTCATCGTAAGATAATAGTTCATTACCTCTAGTAACTGCAGGTATTCCTGTCCAAGTGATTCTATTAAGTGCCATGAATTGCGTAAAGTCATCTCCGTTGTTAAGCGCAAGAGCATCATAAATAGCCTCACATTCATCGTATGGTTCGTTGGTAACGTAGATGAAATGCTGTCCACCAGCGTATGCATTACGTATATCAAACTCAGCTCCTCCACCAGGACCTATTCCGACAAATTGTTCAGAGGTTGGATTAAACGTCATATCTCTACCTGTTGGTGGAGTAGCAAAGACTCCTTCATTACAAAGTTCATCGATCCCTACTACTGAACAATCATAAACGGAGTTTTCCGCAAAGAAAATATTCAATCGCTCTCCACTCTCTACATCAATCGCGTAGCCAGGGAACCATCCCATTCCAATTCTTGGATTACCAGCACTATCTGTATCTCCATCTGGACGTGGTTTTCCATCACCTCCAGCTTCTTTACCCACTGAAGGAGATTGTCTAAGATCAAGACTTCTAGCGGCACCTTCTGTTTCTAAACCTAGTCCCAATGTAGGAGCCAAATAATACTCTTCATTCGCTGCTTCTACGATTACACAACGACTCCACTTATCTTTATCCGATGTAAATACAATATCTATGTTATTTAAACCTGATAATGGAGGTAGCTGCTCTCTAAGTACATTCTGAAGCGGATTTAAAGACGTCCAATAAGGACTAACAACAAAGTCAGCACCAAGACCATTATTAGAATCCGTTAAACGGAATGGTACTAAAGCTCCACCACTGAAATTACTAAATGATTGATTTGGATCATCTGTATTACCTGGTCTACCAGCTTCTGTTTTTACATAGTCAAATGCTCCTTGAGGCTGATCAATAAAGGCTCCTAACCATTGTGGGCCTGCTTCATCAAGATATTCTACATCGAATCCAATCGTTCCATTACTATCATCTATGTTATCTCCAGCATCATCACTTTGAGCAATATTTACAGAGAATCCATATAATCCTAATAACTGTTCATTAAGATCAGCGATTGACCTTTCTGAATTTGTTACATTTCCATCTTCGTCGGTTACCGTCCAACTATCCAATTGATCATCTCCATCAGCATCTAGAATACGTAGTTCGTATTCTCCATCCACAATCGTAAATGGATTGATCACTTGAACATTTACAGGACTTTGATTAGGTTCATAAACTACTCTTCCATCATTCGTACCATTCAAAATTTCTTCTCGAGATTCATCAGATACTTCTAGGAAAGTTTCTCCAGCTCCTTCACCATCTAGGCGAGTAATAATCGGTCCATCTCCAAAATTAGAGTTGAGTTTATCCGTTACAACTTTACGTGGAATTACGGTATAATTAAAAGCATTTTTACGTCCTAAAATATGCTGGAAACGTTGTCCTACACCAGTCGTTGCATTAAAATCTAAATAATTATTATAACCATAAGCAATCGCTCGATAATAATATTTTCTGTTGTTGATTAATGCTTCATTTGTATATGCATCTACGGTCAATCTAAAAGCTTTTCTAAGTCCTTCGTCTGTTCCTTCTGCTTTGATCGTTTGCTCAAATAAAAACGGTGGATCAAAGCCAGGAGCGTTTGCAGTTCCTTGCCACTCAAACAAGTTTGTTACTCCATTCTTCAAATCTGTTTGGAATACTAATCTCGCGTTATCTGCATCACTAATATCCGTGATTTCAGGACTTCTTAATTGATATACTTCATATCCTTCAAAAACATACGTAATTGAATCATCTGGTCCTCGTAAATCTTTTTCTTCATATAGTTCAAGGTAGTTATTAGAAGTATTAGGGTCATTAGATAAAAATCCAATTACCTCTTGATCTAATTCTAACCAATCCACATCTGGAGCATCTGGTCCATCAGGAATCTCAAAACAGTTATCAAAAGCTGCTTGTGCAATATCATCTGCAAATAATAATCTTGTTAAATCAACTCTTGGGTGTCCCGCTACATCCGGTACGAAAACAGCTCCGATAATTAACTCATTGGTTGCTCCAGGTACTAGTCTAAATGGGCCAGAAGCTTGTATGGTACGACGATCTCCATTAGGTAAACCTTCACCTTGAGCCATTGTCCATTCACTATCTACTGTAGGTCTTCCTGGAAAAACAAACTTAACAGGATCTGTACCTCCTCGTCCACTGCCACCTTCTGTATATGCAGCTCCATCTAGCCAAGATCCAGACAAATAATTATAAAACTCTGCTGCTAGATTTGGATCTGTCGTTCCTGCAGGAGGGGTAGGAGTAGCACCTCCATTATTATAGTATACAAAAGAAGACATGCCAATTTCACTACCAAATTCATCAAGCGGTCCACGGAAATAATCTATTCCTAATAATGGAATCTCCGTACAGTATGTAGGAGTACCACTACAATCACAACTTCCAGCAACTTCTCCATCTACTAAATCAGAATTATAGATATATGCCAAATCACGTTCTACATTAGACCCTACATAATCATCAAAAGCACAACCTAAATCTGCATCCACCCAAAATCCAAAGAACGTACTATCTAATGGTTCTGTTCCACGGTTGATCAATTTATATCGTTGAAAAGTCATATTATTTAACTCATCGTTACTTTGATAAGCAAAAGACTGTACCTGTACTTCCATTTCCATTGGGGCAGACCCTACAGATTGAGAGTGCACATTGGCATCATCATTATAAATCCAGAAAAACATTTGATCAGCAAATTGCTCATCTGGGCAACCTCGTACTTGAATAATAGGATAATCTCCTTCTTCTGGCTCATAAGTATCATCTCCATCTCGATCAAAAAATCCAGCCAATCCTGCGTCTGTAACTGGTAATTCAAATCCGTGAATACCTTCAAAAAAAGAATTCCCTCTCGCTGGCCATCCTAAAATAGAACCAGGAATATCTTCGATTTCATAATCCACATCATTATCAATCGCTATTTGAAAGTTTCGTAAATGCAAATCGATATCTTCACCCAAAACCTCAAAATGCTGGTCCCAACGTGCACAAAGTTCATCATCTTCTAGATCAGGATCTAAATTAATTGGTCCAGGCCAAAAATCAGTATCTCCATTACCCGCACCATAAGTCTTTGCGGCTAATTTTAAGTTTCCACCATCATCGAATCCTCCCAGCCATACTGCTGCTGCAAAAATAGAAGAAACTCCTATTTCACCCAAGGCAGGCTTAGGTACAATATATTGAGCATTGGATCCATCCCACCATACATCTCCGTTGATTAACAACAAAGCTCTAACATTATTAATGTCTTGAGTAGCTCGAGAAATTCCTGGTTGACATGGTTCTCGCAAGGAAGCACGATCTTCGTTGCGGGTTTGGTTTTGACCATTTGGGTTCTCTGGTGGATTCTTTCCTTCTACAGGAGAGAACGCCAGCAAGAACAATAGACTAGCGATTAAATATCTTAACATCATTCTATAGTTTTATGTATGATTAGTACTTATTTTTATTATTTCTTAAAAATCAAAAATAGCTCCCAAGTAAATTCTTCGTGGCAAACTGAAGAAATCAGGATTGGTTTCTACCCACTGGTAAGAGTCCAGATAGGCTTGTACGTTTTGATTATTATTTTCTAATGCTTGAAGAACATCTTGACCATTTTTAGAAACTAAAAAGCCATCAGTCTCAGCCGATCCACTCGCAGAATAAAGATTAATTACGTTACGCGTATCTAGTAAATTACTTACTCGGAAATAAACGTTTAAACCAAGTCCTTTAGCAATTTGAAAGTCTTTGTCTATTCTTAAGTTAGCAGTAAACGTCCAAGGTCTTCTAGCACCATTCAATGATCCAACTAATTGAGTAGAACCAAATTCTTCTGGTGTTGTTCTAGCTGAATAAGGTCGACCAGAAACAGTAATAATTTGAAGGTTTGCACCAAAATTTTCTAAAAACTTTGTACCAAATAATTCTGGTCCTTCGTTGTTTCCGTAACGGTAATCAACAGAAGCGGTCAATCGATGACGTTCATCAAAGTTTAATGGAATCAAGTTACGTACATTCGATCGACGATTCAAAGCTGCGTTAGATTCTGGATCAGATCCAGTTCCATCAGCAAA
>JALZUU010000655.1 GCA_023300665.1 Saprospiraceae bacterium
AGACAATTCATGTAAAGACAATTCATGAATTGTCTTTACTAATACTGCTCCTTCGAATTTGGAAAATCTCCAGACTTCACATCCTTAATATATTCCTCTGTAGCCGTTTTCATGGTATCGAATAATTCTAGGTAACGACGTAAAAATCGAGGTTTAAAATCTTTGGTGATACCCATCACGTCGTGTGTTACGAGTACCTGTCCATCTACGTTTGGTCCAGCGCCAATTCCGATAACTGGAATGTTGACTGCTTTGGTCACTTCGGCAGCCAGTTGTGCAGGAATCTTTTCCAGTACAATTGCAAAACAACCCAGTGCTTCCAGATGTTTGGCATCTCGCAATAATTTCTGCGCCTCTTCTTCTTCTTTTGCTCTTACGGTATAGGTACCAAATTTATAAATAGATTGAGGAGTTAATCCCAAATGCCCCATCACAGGAACACCCGCTGATAAAACACGACGAATAGAATCCTCAATTTCGATTCCTCCTTCCATTTTAACAGCATGACCACCTGATTCTTTCATAATCTTAATAGTGGAAGATAAGGCTTTAGTAGAATTACCCTGATAACTACCAAATGGTAGATCGACCACCACCAAGCATTTTTTTACGGCTCGGATCACACTAGAAGCATGATAAATCATTTGATCAAGCGTGATGGGTAGGGTCGTTTCATGGCCTGCCATAACATTGGAGGCGGAGTCTCCCACTAAAAGGATATCAATCCCTGCTGCGTCTAAAATCCTAGCCATGGAATAATCATAGGCAGTAAGCATGGATATTTTCTCCCCATTGTCTTTCATAGACTGCAAAACGTGGGTGGTAATTCTTTTAACTTCTTTTGAAACTGACATATATTTTATTTTAGAAACGCAAGATATAAGGTATTCACTAATAACAAACAGCTAAGGAGTACTTTTTTTCTTTTAGAAGAACAAATATTCAAATTTGTCCGTCTTAATCCGAAAATTTAACGGAATTCTACCGTAAAATTTCACTTTAAAGGCCTATTTTTGCGTCATGAAAAGAATATTTTATCTATTGTTATCTATCTTAGTTATTGGTGGATTCTCACATTGTTCGAATGATTTTGATCTAACGACTGGCGAAACCAACAAACCGGTGGTATATGGTTTCCTTTCTCCGTTAGATACGGCTACTTATGTTAGAATTGAAAAAGCCTTCGTTAGTGAAGGAACAAGTGCCCTAGAATTAGCCCAGCGGCCAGAAGAACTTTTTTACGAAGATATCGATGTAACGATTAGCTCTGGAGCCAATACTTATACCTTAAATCGAGTAGATGGTGCCGCAGAAGGGTATCCAAGAGATGCAGGTGTTTTTGTAAATATGCCTAACTATTTATACAAACTAGTCTTACCTGCTGGAGAGATTTATGAAGATGGCCAAGACTATCAGCTATCTATTACAGATGGAGCAACAGATACCATTATCACTCAGGTAACTACAACGATTGTAGATACACCTGTAATTCTACTCCCTGATGAAGACGAAGATTTTGATTGGAGATCGAGCATCGAAGGACAAAATGATATTCGGGTTGATTGGAGACGAAATGTTAATACAGCGGCTATTTTTGATATCCGTATCCGCTTTAACTATCGAGAAGCAATAAATGGTGATGTTAATGATTTAGAAGATCGGTCAGTGGTGTTTACCGTATTGACAAACATAGAACCAGACGACGAAGATGATACCGTTGTTTCAGTAGATGTATTAGCAACAGAAATTCTTGCGGGAATTGCTGGAGCAGTAGATAATTCAGGACCTGGACCTCGTTTCTTCCAGACCATGGACTTGATCGTTGATGCTGGCTCTCAAGATTTACTTGATTTTATTAATGTTGGACAGGCCAATACAGGACTAACAGGTGCTTCGGTACCGCCAACCTTTAGTAATGTAGAAGGTGGATTTGGTCTATTTTCTTCTAGAAATAATACTTCTGTTGGTGGACTTATACTGGTTAGTGAAGCGAGAGATAGTCTCCTTGAAGGTCGATTTACTAACCAATTGAACTTTCAATAGCGCGAGAATAGTTAATAAAAATACCTTTCATTTGTTTTATTTAAAACTAAAATAAACAAAAAGTTGTAAAATTTATAATTTTACCTTAGATTTGTCAGTGAAGCTGTTTAAGAATGTTCACAAAAGGCGAGGATAAGTGCTTGATAATGTGGGCGATGCTCATTTTTATTTGCGTAGCCATAGCTACATGAGCTAATGCTAATTAGTGAACCCGAAGGGACGGGATGGCAAAATAGCAGAAGGTCCACGTTATCAATGACTTGTCCGCAGCCATTGTGCTTCATTTTTAAACAGCTTCAGTATATGATTTAACTAAATCTACTGATGATGTCTTACACTTTGTATAATATAAAATTTCTTTCCAAAAATTCTGGACGCTATATTCGTCCTGATAAGCAAGCGTTATTTTCCATTCTTAAGGCAGGCAATTATGTCCAATTGATGCTTCGTACCACCAATAATAAACCTGGTTTTATCGGTATTGAAAAAGTATGGGTAGTCATTGAACGTTTTGAAAAGAACCAATACTTCGGACGTTTGATTACGATTCCACAAGTAATTAAATCACTCAAAATGGGAGATATTATTCCTTTTGCTTTTGATTATGTTTTAGGAGCTAGACCGGGAGCTTCAATGACCAATCGGTTAGATATGGGCAATCCAGATATGCGTTGCCTAATCAGTGAGAAGGTGCTAAACTTAGGTTGTACGATTGGAGTTGGTGTAAGAGAAATGCCCACACTTTATAAGGATTCAGGATGGCGATTTTTCCATGATGATACCGAAATGTCTGAATTTCCAAAAGACATGCATAGTGTACCCATTGAATTGCTCAATTTTACCAGAGAAGAATTAGATATCTCTTTAGGCAGCACCATGAATTTTTCTAACCAAACCATCAAAGCCGATATATCTGAACTTTGGACCCCACGATCTTCTCGTGCTTAATTTTTTGTGAACATTCTTTAATAATAGTGTGGTAACTTTTGGAGAAATAGATCTAGTACACATTTTTTGCTAGTTGGCCAGTTAGCTTCCCTCTATCGTATTTTACGTCAGAGGGAAGCTAACTAGCCAACCAGCAAACAGGCTAACCAGCCGAATCTATCCACTCATTTCTTAGACAAGCTCTTAAATAAAAAATTACTGTACCATTCCTTAAATAGCTTCAATAATTTTATTTATTAGAGTGTACAGAATTAGCATGAACTAAAATTAATTACGATTTTTTAAAATAAAGAAGTCTATTTTTGCATTAGTACTAATAAATCTCTATGTTTGTTAAAGAGATTAGAAAGACTCGCTATAATTTCGAGATACTTCCTTAACCAAAAAAATAGCACCACGTGCCAATATCAACTTATTTTAACTATGCATTTTATTTCTTTTACGATCACTCGTGAACAGGAACCTTGTATAGTTTTATATAAATAAAAATAAAGAGTTCCTTGCGAACTCTTTTTTTTTTGCCCTAAACCAAAAAATTAATTGATCATTAATAAATTTTGATTCAAATATGATTATCAATACCGCTGCCAGAATTAATACTGTAGAAGAATATTATTTTTCGCGTAAGCTAAAAGAGCTGGATCAGCTAAGAAAGAAGGGACATGAAATAATCAATCTAGGAATTGGAAGTCCTGACTTGCCACCTGCTTCCCAAGTTTTAACTGCTTTGGAAACACATAGTAAATCTTTGAATAATCATGGCTACCAATCTTATCGCGGTATTCCAGCATTAAGAACTGCTTATGCAAATTGGTACAAAAAATATTTTTCTGTTACACTTAACGAAGAATCTGAAATATTACCATTGATTGGATCCAAAGAAGGAATTATGCATCTATCGATGACCTTTTTAGAAGCAGGCGATGAAGTACTGATTCCTAATCCAGGGTATCCAGCTTACGCAGCGACCGCTCGTTTAGCAGGAGCAACCGTTCGACACTATGACTTAACAGAAGAACAAAATTGGTTGCCAGATTTAAAAACACTCGCTCAGACAGATTTGACGAAAGTCAAAATTATGTGGATCAACTATCCGCATATGCCAACAGGAACCGCTGCAACTATTGATCTTTTTGAAGCATTGGTAAAGTTTGCACAAACCCATAAGATCCTTCTAGTAAATGATAATCCTTATAGTTTTATTCTCAATGACCAACCAAAAAGTATTTTATCCGTTCCAAATGCTAAGCAAGTAGCATTGGAATTGAATTCGCTAAGTAAGTCGCATAATATGGCTGGGTGGCGAATGGGAATGTTGGCTGGTGATGCTGCTTATTTACAAGAGGTAATGAAATTTAAAAGCAACATGGATTCAGGAATGTTTCGTCCTGCTATGTTGGCTGCGGTAGAAGCACTCGGAAATCCTTCTAGTTGGTATACTGATTTAAATAAGGTTTATCGAAAGAGAAGAGAAATGGTGTATAAGATTATGGATGCTTTAGATTGTACCTATAATCGTAGTAGGGTAGGGATGTTTGTTTGGGCCAAGATTAATGATAAACAAGTTAATGGTTATGAATTGGTAGATAAGTTATTAGCAGAGACTGGAGTCTTTGTAACCCCAGGTGGAATCTTTGGCAGTCAAGGTGATGATTATATTAGAATTTCACTTTGTTCAAACGAAAGGTTACTGACCAAAGCGTATGAACTAATAATAGGAATTAGGAGTTTTAAAAAATGGAATAATAAGTAACGATATCTTTCTAATTGACTTTTTTGCTATCGCCTCAGCCTTACGTTTGCCTTGAGGTCGCAAGAAGCAAGAAGCAAGAAGCAAGAAGCAAGAAGCAAGAAGCAAGAAGCAAGAAGCAAGAAGCAAGAAGCAAGAAGCAAGAAGCAAGAAGCAAG
>JALZUU010000656.1 GCA_023300665.1 Saprospiraceae bacterium
GCTTATCACGCAACCGAAAATCATCTCGATAAAAAGTAATATCAAGATTACCCGACTGGATATTTTCAATTTTTAAAATGTCTTGTAAGCCTTTACGGATCCGATCAGCCATGACTACGCCACTGGTTTGGATACCGACTAGACAGGTATCTTCGAAGTTGTCATAATGCTCAATAAGCTGATGACAAAGTCGCTCCAAGGTGAGGGAAAACCGCTCTTTTTCGAGTATGGTACGGCCTTTTTTCATATGGGGGCAAATATAGGAAATTGTTTTTAATTGATGTGCGGATGTGCGGATTGTTTGATATGCGGATTGGTTTTGATGAAATGAGTGTGTGACAAATTAAGTTTCGCTTTAAGAAACCTAGCCTAGCCCTCTTTGCTCACGCTCGGGTTTCGCAAAGCTAGTGGTGCTTTTTCTCTTGCTTCGCCCCATGAGTTTTGAGAACTCCGAGAGCTGGCAAAGCGGCCGAGCAAGAGTTCTTAAAACGGATAAATGCAGTTTCTTTATCAATCATTATTTTCAAACCTGAATTACATCTTTATTCCACGATCAATTTTTTAACCGCACTCCAGTCTTCATTCCAAATTTTCACATAATAAATACCGGTAGACCAATCGGAAGGAATGGTTATTCCAATATTTTCAGAACCAGCATTTACTTGATCGGTATAGACTTTTTGACCTTGAACATTGTATATTTCTAATTGAAAATCTTCGGGAGCGAAGGCAAAGTTCAATTGAAAGGCTTCGGTTGCTGGATTTGGTTTTAGGGTGATATTCTGACTAACATCAGGCAAGCTTGTTCCTAAAATAATTTCTGTTGAAGCAAGGGTTCCGGGGCTTAAATTTAGATAAGTTCCGCTAGCAGAGGTTTCTAGTGCCACGGTGCGAACTAGATAAAAATAGGTACCAGTTGTTGGAGGGAAATCGGTATAGGTAGTGGCATCTACTGGTGTGTCGTTTAATAGTTCATAATCTCCAAATTGATTGGTGGCTCGATAAATATTATACCCTTCAATATTGGATCCTCCGGCTGGATTCCAATTGATTTTAATTTCATTATCTTCGGGTAGCGCAAATGCTGAGGGCGGAGAAAAGACTATATGCATTCGTAAAGTGGGATCTCCCATTAAGGCCACGTGTACTAGTTGTGGGCCATTGTCTAGGTATACGCCACCATTAGAGCGACTGTTTTGGGTAGCTAGGACGGAGGTTCCGATGGGAGCACCAAGAGACATATGATGAAAGGTCCAAGGTGGACTTCCAGCCCAACAATTGGTCAAAGTTAAACCAGAAGCCAAAGGTGCTCTTAAAAAATTATTGTTGTTGTCCCAATCTCCAAACTGACTTCCAAACAACATGGTAAAGATGGTATTTAATTCAAAATTAGCAAAGTCTTGTGTGCTGCCAATTCCTTCGGCACTGATGTGCGAACCACTCCCACAACCATAAGACCAAAGGTAGCCCGAAGTCGTTGCCAAGGTGGAAAAATAATCTGTCTCATTTATGTTCTCTTCTCCAAACATGGTAGAAAAATTTCGCCATGCACTGGCTGCTGGAGCTGCAAAAGTGTTTCCAAAATTATCATCTATTAAAGCACGACGTGGAATGTCATAAAATCCATTTCGGTAAAGGTGGTTTTTTTGAAAATATTTTTGTAACAATTCAATTTCAGAATCAGCAAAAGCAGGCATATCAAAAAAGTCAACTCTTCCTACTGCCAACTCTACTTCTGTCGGAATAGAATCTTGGTCAAATCTTCCATCTCCTGGTACATTGTGATTATAATCAAATTGAGCAGTAGTATTAGATACCACTTCATCCGTCCATGTTCCATTTAATTCACCATAATATACATCGGCAGCCCAAGCACCTTCGTGGTTTTCGAAATGCGTATCTGGAGCAATTTCACCTGAATAAGGAACTGGAACATGACCAATAATTAAAAGAGAATTGATGGCTGGATCTTCTTGATGTAAACTTTGAATTCGAGTACGAATTTCTGTAACAGACTCGGTCATAGAAGCCGTTTCGATATAGACCTTCCATCCGTCTCGAATTAGATCTAGTTGCAAACGATCAATCTCAGGTGAGATGGGTAATCTAACCGATTCTTCAACTAATAAAATGATTCCTCCACGATTATGCACGGGAGGCAACCGGTTACCAGCGTAGATATATCCATAAGCAGGATTTTGAGCAATTAGGGTTCCTGGTGCACCAGAAGTGAGGTATACAGAATCCGTTGCTACCTCTCGTAATATATAAGAGGTTGATTGAGGAAACATATCTTGTTTGATTGACAACGTAAGGGTTTCGGTGGGAGCGCCATTATCACAAACTGTGAAAGAAGTAATATCTGAACTTCCAAAATCATCACCATAAGCTAGCTCTTCGCCACAACCTGTTAATCGGTAGAACCCAAATCCAAAGTCACAACAAAGACCGATGTTAAACATGTCCGCAAATTCCAAAACAAAATCTGCTCCTGCCGGAACCTCTACGGTCTTAACAATTAGATCAAATTCATATTTAAAAACGGCAAATTCTTTTCCTGTTCCTGGAAATAATTCTATGTCATCAAAACGCGTAGCATCTCCGGGTAAAACAGCGATTGGTTCCCCCCAACTAGTATCGTTTAGCTCTTTTTGATAAACCCGATATTCAGGAGCATTGGGATCTGCAGTCCATTTTAAATAAAAATCACCTCCTTCATCCACCAATTCTAATTCGACAGAACGATCGCGCGCATCTTGAGAAGATTGTGAAAACAGAAAAGAAGAACATAAAAGGAAAAAAAGGATGATAGAATTCCGTGTCATTATGAAGAAGTTTAAGTAAAATAGGACAGTTTACTTGTTCGATGAACAAATTATAAAGCAAGTTAATATTAATTTTGTTTATAGGCTAGCCAAAAGCAGACATTACGCTATAATTTAATGCTGAAGTTATTTTTTTGAAAAAAAGAAATAGTTTTTTAACTTTGTTTCACAAACTCGTTCCGATACTTCCAATCTGGAAGAAACACGTTATATTTTCTAAATTCACAAATTTCTAAATTTTTTATGATGAAGCAACTTATGTTGATTTTAACGGTATTGGCGTGTTTACAAGGGAACGCTCAACAATTATTTTTTGAAGCTTTTTCGGGGTATAATATAACTGCTTACGAAACGGTAATTGGCGATAATCAGGGCTATGTTCCTTTGGGTTTCCGGGTAGCAGGTGGATTGGAACATCTCCAAATTGGGGGAGAATATCGACGCAATATTACCAATCCTAGTTTTCAAACTGGAGATAGTCCTTTTAGGACAGAATTTGAAGAGACGTACTATGGTGCTTTATTACGTGGAAATATCAGTTCGCTCCCAGCCTATCGTTTTGGGTTAATTATAAAAGCAGGTGCTGGGTATTATCAAGGAAAAGAAATGACCTTTGAAAACAATATATTGGTTACAGACAACACTATTGAATTTGACAAGATATTTGGATGGAATGCGGGACTTGGAATTTCTGCTCCCATTGCTAGTTTGGTTCATTGGGAAATTGGATATCAATATAATGCGGTTAATCGAGATAGTCCAGGAAGTACAACGGAGAAACAACGCTTTGGGTACCATTCTTTTCAGATGGGTTTAAGCTTGAATTTGGTCTTTGGAAATACAGCGAAGAAGTGTCGACGGGTGATTAGCTCGAAGCGAGGGCGGTAGGTTTTGGGTTTTGAATTTTGAGTTAATTAATAATTTTTTAATGAAGAATTAATAATGAAGCTGTTTAAGAATGTTCAGTTGGCGTGTATATCTTTTAGTGTGGTTTTTTATGGTGATTTTAGAAAGGTGTTTTAGGTTGGTTTGTTAGGTAAGATTGCGTAATACGAGACTGATTAACCAATGAACCTACTCTAAAAAGTAAAGATTTTTAAATTTTCAAACAGATACAATAAATTAAATATTTATAAAACCATTACGCTAAAAGATATACACGTTAAAGAATCTCTGCGTAATTTGCGTTCTCTGCGAGAAAACACTTTTTAGAGCAGGCTCACCAATCAACTATATAAACACACTATTGCTTTTAATCTAGCAAGCTAATGATCAATAAACACTCCTATCGTTATCCTTGAACGGTACGGAGGGTTAAACCGATGATATTTTTCTTTAGAAATCTTTTGATTTGTTTTCTAAAATAGAGGGCAATTTTTATTAGGATGGTCACCCAAGTTAGGTTAATGGCTCGGAGGGTCCATTCTATGATATTGCCAGTAAGTAGTAAGGCGAATTGGAGGTTGTGAGTAATGCTTTGACAATTTATTTTATGGGCTGTTATTTGTTCACTGGCGTTTAGGTTTGCAAAACAATGAACATCGCAATCAAAATCAAAACGGGTAACAATCGCTGGACTACCATTTGGAAAACTGGTGGTAATTTGTCTTTTGCCAAAAAGGAAAGCAATACCTTGGCCAAAATTCCGTAAGCCTTCTCGAATTTCTCGATAGAGCATAAGAACAAAATTTCGTAAAAGTCGATAGATAAGTTTTAGGCCTTTGACAATCAATTGAACCAGTCTATGCATGCCGCGTACGATGGAACGTGCTAGACTACGTACGCCAAAATATACGCGTCGAAGTTTATTGTTCACTCGATTTTTGTTGACTTCTTTGATGGTTTTAATTAGTTCACGGTCGATGCGTTTTTTCTGATTTCGAATATCAGGATTATTGGCAATTTCAGTTTCGTATTTTTGAAGGACTGTTTCAAAATCATCTGCTGTTTTAAAACTATCTAAAGAGTCGATCATCTCCGCAAAAAGATATCTAATATTAAGGAGCCAAGTACCAGATTGAGGATTGATTTGATAGAGCACAAAACGTAATTTCAATCTATGAATATCTTGATCTATTTCTTGAATAGAACGAAAAGTTCTTCGTCCTAAATCACTATCAATCAACCCATTATAATAGCCATTGGTCCATTGATGCAATTGTAATAAACGCACCAGAAATTGATTATACGGATCATTAAGTGTTTGAGAAAAAAGGGTGGCGTTTTCTTGATCTAATAATTCTCGACGCACTTTTTTGTAAAACTCAGGGGTTAAATATTCTTTTAATTCTCGACGAAATCTACGGGGAATATCTTTTAATTTTCTTAGTAAATCTTTATATCGTTCTACGGTCTTTTGTAATTTTTTTTGTTCATCAACAATTCCATCATCAAAGTTATCCACCGCACCTTTTTGTTGTTGCAATAATATTTCCAATCCATTTTCAATTCTTAAAACTTGATTTTTAGCTGCGTTCCATTCTTTCTTTTTTGCCTCAATTTCTTGATCAAGACTCTCTCGATCAAGTAGTCTTTCTTTATTACTTTTAATTAACTCAACCTGTTGAACATATTCTCTTAGCAAGGCTACTTTTTCCGTTCCACTAGCGATGCGTTCCTCCAGTTTTCTTTTTTTATTTGCTGGTACATTTTTCTTTAATTCTTGTAATTGTTTAAGAAGATTAAGTCTAAGCATTAGTTCTGATTGAAAATCTGAAGTATTAGAAATTTTCCTCTTTAATTCTTTTTCCAGCTTCTTATTTTTCCGTTCTAACTTTTTCGTTTCTCCTTTTAAATCGTCTAAAGATTTGTGCGACTGATGGAGTTGTTTTAAATCTATTTTAAAATGCTGTTCAGCTAACTTGGCCTTTTGCAATTCTTTCTTTGCCGCTTGGATAATTGGTTGAAATTTATCATTGATATGCTTTTTTTGGTGGAGGGTTTCTTGCATTTGTTCTACCGTAGAATTTATTTCCATTCGTAGCTTTTCCACCTCCGATTGACGTCTCCGATTTTTACGCGTAGTTGCTGCGCGTGGCTCGCCAGTTTCTACTTTTATTCTATCCGTTCTTAATTCCGAAAGAGATGATTTAATTTGGTTTATTTTTTCGGATTCTGTAGCCACTGTCGCTTCCGATTCACTAGCAATTTCTTTTCGAAATACTTCTTTAAAAGCCTTGCGTGGACGATATTTAAAACAGACAATTTGCTGATCCAGCTGACCATTATCATAGGTTTTTCGAATCAACTCAGGAATATCTCCAAGCAAATTAATCCACTGAAGAACAGAAATATTTAATGGAATCCAGCTTTCAAGTTTTGCTACCGCAGCGTTTAAAATTTCAGGATCAAAATATTGAGGTTGATCTCCTGGTTTCCAAAAACCATGCAATCGTAACCGATAAAAAATAACTCTCGATAAAATATTTAATGTTCCAAACTCTGGAAGTTTTGCCAATTGAAAATCACCATCCATCTCTACCAAAAGATGTAGTAATTTTATTTCCAAACTATCTGGTTCATCTAGCGGAGGGATTGTTGGTTCAAGCTCATTGCCATTAAAAGATAACCAACTTAAATCCTGACAATCTGCTCGAAATTCTTTGAGCGCAAGACGTACGGATGCTTTATTTTCAGTTTTAGAAAAAGGAAGAAATCCAAGATCTACCAATGGCTGAAGATAATCGAGCGGACGTCCTTGGAGATAAGGTTCGTATTGTTCGCGAGGAATAAGCTGGTCCAGTTCGGTGATCATTTTTTGTTAAATGGGTTAATGAATAATGGCTCTTTTGGTGTGTTTTTAATCAATAATTTCTTTTAGAAAATGTAAGAAAGCTAAGCGGGAGACGCGGGCAGAGGCAAGCATTTCCAAGTGGAGTTGGAAAATTTCTCGTTCTTCGGGTGTCATATCTTTTTTGGTAAATAATAAGGTATCTTGATCGAAGGCCATGTGGGTGTGAGCGATAACGTGAATTTCTCCTTGAACGGTAATATTGCCCGCCATAAAATCATTTACTTTATCCACATCAAATTTGCCTTCCGTATCAATAAATTGGGATATTTCTCCGTTCAGGGTGGTAACTTCTAGACTGGAAAAGTCTACGGCAGTATCCTTAATGGTCCCTACCATTTTACGAAGTTTATTTTTAAAAATGGACATAGGTTTTTTGGTTTAAAAAAGCAATTTGCCTAAAGGTAATAAAGAAGTTGTTTAAAATTGACACTTTAAAAGAGAAAACTACGTAAATATAGTTATTGAATAATTGAAGTAATGGTCAAATACTTTATTATTCCATGACCAATTCAGCAACATTTTTACCCTAAATAGCATTTGAAGAAGAACAATATCCTCTAATTACTCTTTCAAGCATGGATGAAAAATCATTTATAAAACAATTATACCGTCAGCATCAAAATACCAAACCGGGAATTCATCTGAGTACTGTTGGTGAATTAGCCAATGGGTTAATGAAATTATTATTCCCTACTCTATGCGATAAGACTTATGAAAATGAGGATGATTTTGCGGTAGATTTTTTAAAATTAAAAACACAATTACTCTTATTATTAAAGAAATTACCAAATCCAAAAGTACCAGCAGAAGAAATTCAAAATAAATTTATTGAAAGTTTACCTGCGTTAATGACTGCTATGGAAGCAGATGCAGACGCCATCTTAGCGGGTGATCCAGCTGCCGTAGATCGAGTAGAAGTTATTAGAACTTATCCTGGGTTTTATGCCATTGCTATTTATCGGATTGCTCATCGTTTTTGTTCTTTGGGAACAGACTATATTCCTAGAATGCTGACGGAATATGCGCATACTAAAACTGGAATCGACATTCATCCAACCGCCAAAATAGGTCCACGCTTTTGTATCGATCACGGAACCGGTGTGGTCATCGGAGAAACAGTAGAGATTGGCGCTGACGTAAAATTATATCAAGGGGTTACCTTAGGTGCATTAAGTGTCAGTAAAAATATGGCCAAGACAAAACGTCATCCAACTATCGGCGACCGAGTCGTCATCTATGCTAATGCGACCATTCTTGGCGGTGATACCGTTATCGGATCTGATAGTATTATCGGAGGGAATGTCTGGATTACAAGGAGTATTTCTGAAGGTTCTCGAGTGTATTATCGAGAGGGAAAAGAGAAGGTAATTGTGGAACAGAAAAAGTAAAAATCAAAATC
>JALZUU010000657.1 GCA_023300665.1 Saprospiraceae bacterium
GTTTTAATTTTTCTTCTTTTTTGGATGTTGATGGCAAAATTTGCTTTCCGACCAATCGCTGATGCTTTAGCTAAGCGTAATGGAGATATTGAAGATGCTTTGAAAACTGCCGAGCAGGCACGTTTAGAAATGTCAAATCTAAAATCTGAAAACGAAAAATTATTAGTTGAAGCACGAGAAGAACGTGCTCAGATGATGAGAGAGGCACGATCAGTTTGCGATACAAATATTGAGGAAGCAAAAGAAAAAGCTCGTCAAGAAGCACAGAAAATTATTTCTAATGCCCGTCAGGAAATCGAAAACCAGAAAGTACAGGCAATGAAAGATGTGAAAAATCAAGCAGGTAACATGGCTTTAGAAATTGCTGAAAAAGTAATTCGCCGTGAACTAAAAGGAGATGCTTCTCAAACTTCTTTTGTCAACGATCTCGTTAACGAAATAAAATTAAACTAGTATGTCTGTATCTAGAATTGCGACCCGCTATGCTAAGTCACTGGTAGATCTGGCCAAAGAACAGAACAAACTAGACCGCATTAAAGTGGACATAGATAGTTTTTTAAAAGCGACGGAGAATCGGGATTTTGAAGTAATGATCAAAAGCCCTGTTATTCCTCCGACTAAAAAGAAGCAGGTATTCGACGCCTTATTCAAAGAGAACTTTGATGAAATGACGATGGCTTTTCTCGATATTGTCGTGAGAAAAAATCGATCAGAACACCTACAAGGTATTGCTCAAGCATTCATGAAGCAATATCAAGATATGAATAAGATATCTACCGTTACCTTAACGACTGCTACTGCGCTAAGCGAAGAAGCGATTACACAAATCGAAAAGAAATTCTTGGAAAGCTCAGATACAAGTGAAAAAATTGACATCATCTCTAAAGTAAATCCAGATCTTATTGGTGGATTCGTAGTAGAGTTTGATGATAAATTATACGACGCCAGTGTCGCACATAGACTGGAAAAACTCAAAAAAGAGTTTGCTAACTAAAATTAAAATTCAACCTTAAAATTATAAAATATTATGGCTGACGTTAAACCTGATGAGATATCAGCAATCCTCAAACAACAACTTTCCGGATTTAAAACCGCTGCTGAATTAGAAGAAGTAGGTACGGTACTCCAAGTAGGAGACGGAATCGCCCGTGTATATGGTCTTACCCAAGTACAAGCGGGTGAATTAGTAGAATTTGAAACGGGTGTACAAGCAATTGTACTAAACCTGGAAGAAGATAACGTAGGGGTAGTACTACTTGGTTCCGGTGACGGAGTCAGAGAAGGATCTACTGTACGTCGTACTAAAAAAATTGCTTCAATTGATGTTGGAGAAGGCTTTATTGGTCGGGTAGTAAACCCACTAGGACAGGCGATTGATGGTAAAGGAGATATCAGTGGTGCTCGTTATTCTATGCCTATTGAGCGTAAAGCTCCTGGGGTAGTTTTCCGACAGCCAGTATATGAGCCGTTACAGACGGGTATCAAAGCGATCGATTCTATGATTCCAATTGGACGTGGACAACGAGAGCTAATTATCGGTGACCGTCAGGTAGGAAAAACAGCGATCGCAATTGATACGATTATCAATCAAAAAGAATTTTACGAAGCAGGAGAACCTGTTTATTGTATATATGTAGCTTCTGGACAAAAAGCATCTACCGTAGCGCAGATTGCTAAGACTCTAGAAGAAAACGGAGCGATGGATTACACCGTAATCGTTTCGGCTTCTGCAGCAGATCCTGCACCGATGCAGTTTTACGCACCACTAGCCGGAGCTGCAATTGGAGAATTTTTCCGTGACACAGGCCGTCCAGCACTAATCATCTATGATGACTTGTCTAAGCAAGCAGTAGCTTACCGTGAAGTTTCGCTTTTACTACGTCGACCACCGGGACGTGAAGCATATCCTGGAGATGTATTTTACTTACACTCTCGTTTATTAGAGCGTGCTGCAAAAATTATTGAAAACGATGGAATCGCTCGTGATATGAACGATTTACCGGAATCATTAAAGAATGCTAAAGACGCAAACGGTCAACCACTTGTAAAAGGTGGTGGTTCTTTAACGGCATTGCCGATTATCGAAACACAGGCGGGTGATGTTTCCGCTTATATTCCAACCAACGTAATTTCGATTACAGATGGTCAGATTTTCTTGGAGTCTAACTTATTTAACGCAGGTATTCGTCCAGCAATTAACGTAGGTATCTCGGTATCACGGGTAGGAGGATCAGCGCAGATTAAGTCTATGAAGAAAGTAGCAGGAACGCTTAAGCTTGATCAAGCACAGTTCCGAGAACTGGAAGCATTCTCTAAGTTTGGATCTGATTTGGATGCAGCAACTACTGCAGTACTTGATAAAGGACGTAGAAACGTGGAAATCCTAAAGCAGGATCAATACTCTCCAGCGTCTGTAGAAAATCAAGTAGCCATCATTTACTTAGGTACGAAAGGACTTTTAAGTAAAGTACCAGTAAAAGAAGTAAAAGAGTTTGAAGAATCATTCCTTGCTGAAATGGCTCGTCAACATCCTAATGCGCTAAAAGACCTGAAGTCAGGTAAATTAAGCAAAGAAGCAGTAGCAGCGATGGAAGGATTGGCAAAAGAAATGACCGCTAGATTTAGTTAAAAATGTTTAATTGTTTAATCGTTTAAATGTTTAAACAAATCAACGATTAAACGATTAAACAAATCAACAATAAAAAATGGGTGCTAATTTAAAAGAAGTACGTGGAAGGATTAAATCCGTAAAGTCCACACAGCAAATTACCAAAGCCATGAAAATGGTTTCGGCAGCGAAGCTACGTCGTGCACAACAGGCCATCACACAGATGCGTCCTTATGCGAATAAGCTAAATGAAATGCTGACTAATATTCTATCTACTTTGGATGGTGATGCGACCACTACTTTCGGTACTGAGCGACCAGTAACTAATGCATTGGTAGTAGTCGTAACGTCTAATCGTGGACTTGCTGGAGCATTTAATACCAACGTAATTAAGAAGGCAGTAGCAGCGATTGAAGAAAAGTATGCTACCCAACGTGATAATGGTGGTCTAACGATCATGTGTATCGGAAAAAAAGGAAATGATTTCTTTAGAAGAAATTATCCAAACATAAATCGTATCGATGAGCACGTGGAGATTTTTAGTGACCTAAGCTTCGATAATATTGCGAAGGTATCTGAAAAGATTATGGAAGATTTTGAGGCGGGTACTTATGACGCTGTTGAAGCTGTTTACGGGCGTTTTAAAAATGCTGGTATGCAGTTTCCTGAAGCGGTGCAGTTTTTACCAGTAGTAAAAGAAGAAGAGGAAGAAGGCAAGAAAGAAGAAAATAAGATAAAAGCAGATTATATTTTTGAACCATCTAAAGAAAGCTTATTAAAGCACTTGGTTCCTAGTATTCTGCAAACAACTTTCCATAAATTCTTGCTGGACACACACGCCTCAGAACACGGAGCGCGAATGACCGCAATGGATAAAGCAACCGAGAATGCAGAAGATATGTTGAAAGATTTGAAAATTTCTTACAACAAAGCACGTCAAGAAGCAATTACGAAAGAACTTTCGGAGATTGTGGGTGGAGCTGCTGCTTTGGGTGGCTAATAAAATTAAGATTTTACACGCTGAGAGAGCGTATTGGAATACCGTAGGATTAATTTCTACGGTATTTTTTATTTATAGTAGTAAAAAAACGCTTTAAACTCAAAATTTATAATAGTATTGGTACTAAGTAGTGCTAGATATAACCATTATATTCAATAAATACTTATCTTTCCTAAAAATAGCTTAGCAACCAATGTCTGATAGACAAGGGAAGCTAAAAAAGTAAATATCATGAAGGCAGTTATCCCAGTAGCGGGTGCCGGTACCCGCCTCAGACCACATACGTATACGCAACCTAAGCCATTGATTCCCGTAGCTGGGAAAGCGATCATCTCTTTTATTATAGATCAATTGATCGAGCAAGGCGTGACGGATTTTGTATTTATTATTGGCTACCTGGGAGAAAAAATTCAACTTTATATCGAAAGAGAGTATCCCGCTATTTCTAAAGAGTTTGTACTACAACAAAATAGAGAAGGATCTGCGCATGCTATCTGGACGGCTCGAAAAGCGATTCAAGGATCAGACGATATTTTTATCTTTTTCGGAGATACCATTGTGGATGTAAATCTTGGAATATTTTTAAACGCACCAACTTCTTGTGTTGGTATTAAAGAAGTAGATGATCCTCGAGAATTTGGGGTAGTGGAATTTGGAGAAGATGGTTTTATTAATAGAGTGATTGAAAAACCTAAAATTCCTCGCTCCAACAAAGCGATGGTCGGTCTCTATCGGATTCGAGAAGTAGATCAATTATTATCTATTATCGATCAACAAATTAGAGGGGAGCAACAAACGCATGGTGAATATCAACTAACAGATGCCTTGATGGGATTGATTGATCATGGTGTTAAGATCAGTGGCGTACCTGTTAATAACTGGTTTGATTGTGGAAAAGGGGAAGTATTATTAGAAACCAATGCAATGCTTTTGGACAAAGAAGGCTATGCTTCTTCCAATCTTCCACATTACGACAATACGATCATTATTCATCCAGTAAGTATCGGAAAAGACTGTAAAATATCTAACTCTATTGTCGGTCCTCATGTAACGATTGGACACAATACCCAAATCGACTATTCTATTGTAAAAGATTCTATCATCGGAAACTATGCGCGTATCGAAGAGGTCGTTTTACAAAGTTCCTTGGTAGGTAGTGATGCTGCCATCAAAGGCTTGAGTCAAAGCTTAAATATTGGCGATAATACAGAGATTGATTTTAGCTAATAGATTCTAATCTTAATCAAAGATAGAGATTCAATCAATATTCTTTATCTTCTCATAAAAAAATCCCAACTTCAGAGCGTATCTGAGTTGGGATTTTTTAATACCATTAATTGGTATCCATTTTTTATTTAGAATTTATTCTACGGTTTCGTCAATGATACCTGCGGTTTCGTTATCTACGAGTACACGACCACAGTGCTCACAAGCAAGAATTTTCTTTTGTGATTGAATTTCTAATTGAATCTGTGGAGGAATTTTATTAAAACAACCGCCACAAGAATTTCGACCTACGGTAACTACCGCTAAACCATTTCGGTAAGCGCCACGGATTTTAGTGTATGCTTTAAGGAGTCTAGGTTCGATAACTTTTTTCGCCTTTTCAGATTTCTTCTTAAGCTTCTCTTCATCTTTAATCGTCTTTTCGATAATCTTCTCTAGCTCTACCTTCTTAGTCTCAAGGGTTTTATTCTTCGTTTCTAGTCGTTCTTTCGCTGCTGCTAGGGTTTCTTTCTTACCGTCTAGTAAGGTACTGCTTTCACGGATTTTCTTTTGCGACAATTGGATTTCTAACCGTTGCATTTCGATTTCCTTGGTTAAGGCATCGTATTCACGATTATTTTTAACATTATCCATTTGTTTCTCATAACGTTCGATCAACGCTTCTGCCTCTTTGATATTTGCTGAATGACGAGAAGCAGTAGACTCCATATCTTCTACAGCAGTCTGTAATTTATCAATACGTGTTTGGAGACCAGCAATTTCATCTTCCAGGTCACTTACTTCCATGGGAAGTTCTCCTTTGAGAATCTCAATCTGATCAATCTCTGAATCAATTTGTTGTAGCTCAAAAAGATTTTTTAATTTTTCTTTTATGGTTAATTCCTTGGTGGCCATGGTTGCTTATTTTTAAAGATAAAATGATAGCACAAAATATTAAGAACTTGTCTAAACCAGATAGTTTACTGGGTTGGTATTCGTGCCGGTCAAATAAACTGCAAAAGTACTAAATTTCTCGGTAATTATGTCATATAATAGGTTGCTAGTAAACTGTTCGCTCTCGTAATGGCCAATATCGGCGATTACGATCCGTTGATCTGCGTCAAAAAACTCGTGATACTTAAAATCAGCGGTTAAAAATAGATCTGCTCCCTGAGCAATGGCTGTAGAAAGCAGAAAACTACCTGAACCACCACAGACTGCCACCGTCTTTATTTTTCGATTACGGAGCTTGGTATAGCGGACACATTTGGCCTTCATCTGTTTTTTAATATGCTTCAAAAATTTGGTCTCTTTGATGGGTGTTTCGAGTTCTCCAATCATTCCAGAACCTACATGATTGCTTTTATTTTCGATAGAGAAGAGATCATAAGCAACATCGGGTGCTACGGCTCGCAATGCCTGTAAGACAGCAGATTGTCGACCTGCTGAAAAACTAACTTCTAATCGAACTTCACCAAGGCTATTTTTATGAACACTATTACCTACTCCAATACTACTGTGACTAGATGAAATATCCGCTCCAGTGTTGTATAGCGCCGCTCTTATTTTTTGAGAATGAGTAGCAGGAGCAAAAATTTGTAATTTTTTAGAAAAGGATTTAGGGGCAAGAATTCGGGTATTAATCAATCCGAGTCGTTCGGCAATTTTTCCATTTACTCCTCGATGATAGACGTTGTCTAAATTGGTATGAATGGCATAAATAGCGATCTCATATTGGATGGCTTTAATGATAATTCGCTCTACATAATTATTACCATTGAGTCGTTTAAGGCCGCGAAAAACAATAGGGTGGTGTGCAACGATTAAGTTGCAGTTTTTATCGATGGCTTCTTCAAGGACGGCTTCGATAGAATCTAAACAAATCAATACGCCCGTAATTTTTGTTTCTGGATTACCAACGATCAAACCAGCATTATCATAAGACTCCTGATAAGAAGAAGGAGCAATGGTCTCTAGATATTGGGTGAGTGTTTTTATTTTCATAAACGGTGAGGTTGATGGTTTAAGATCATACTACTGGATATTTGCGGGTTTGAAGCTACTCTTTTAGGAGGCTGGGAGGCTGCAAATGGAAGAAATATTCAGTAGTATGGTTTAAGAAGACGAAAGTACGAAATTAGAACTAAAACTTAAACCTTTCCTAATTGTGTCAATAACCAGTTTCGATCATCCGTGGTGAGTGGATTGGCTTCTTCGATTAAGGCCTTTAATTTGTCTTTTTGGGTTTGGTCGTAAGGTTTTACTTTTAGTAATTTTTTTGTTAATTGAATGATGTTTTTAAAGTTATCTTTATGGTATCCCATGATTTTTTTACGAGAGAGGTAGGTGCGCATACTGCCAAGTAGAGATTCGAGGGCAACTATTTCATCTTCTTCGTAATAGATTTTTAATAAAATATTTTTCGCTCGAAGATTGATGGTAAGATCATCGTGTTCATACTGTAAAAGATAATTCATGGCTTTAGAAAAATCCCTTTTTTGGTAATAAAAAATGGCGAAACTAATATTGATAAAACTCTCTCTATATTTATCTTCTAAGTAAATTTGATTTTCGTTAATGAAGTTTTCTGCCCAAGAAAATTCTTTGAGTTTTATAGCATTTAGCACTACGTTTAAGAAAGTCCACCGGGAAACTAGGTTGTTATTTAAAAAAAGTTTTTTATCAAAACCCTCTTTGTACAGCTCAAAAGATTCTCGGATAAATTCATCTTTACCTCGATTCATTTGACCAATACAATAATTGATGGCCATCAAAGAAATATCTCTAAGTTCGCCACGTGGAAATAGATAACCATGTTTAAAGATATTTGCTTTTAGATTTACAAAATGAGATGGATTTTCTTTTTCTGTATTCGTTTTATAACCATAATAATACAATGCAATAGCTGGTGTATTTAATAGTTCTTCATTTTCAGCTACTTCTTTTAAAATTTCATCAATCAGACCAATCTTGTAATCTGTTTGGTAAACAGATTGGTGAGCCAACATCAAATAACTTTGTCGGAGCTTTTCCGCAATAAATGTTTGGTGTAAACTATCAGAAACTTCTTGGAGATTCAGGCTTATCGAACGTTTAGATCTACTAGAAGCGATGTATTCTTCTTCTTGCAAGAGATATTCGTTTTTAAGAAAGTCACAATTCCGATAAGGGTGTTCTACTTGTAGTTTTACTAAGGTTTTAAAATTTTTCTGATAAGCTTTATCAAGGTTCCTTTCTCTATAAAAATTTGCAAGCGCAATTCTTGCTTTGATCTCATCTTTTCTCAATTCTTGATAAATCACATATTCCTCTAGTGCTTTCATTCCAAAAAAGACCAATTGCCGCATCTTGGCATCATCATAGCGCAAGTTATTATACACTTGTTCGAAAATATCCGTTTTAGATAAACCAATGTTTTCTTGATACCGTTCGTTCTTTAATAGGTAGTCAAAGAGCAAAACAACATCTTCTCGCTGATTTCCAATAGGAGAATTGACCCATTTTCGAAGATTTCTGATTTCTTTTTTGTTAAAAACTCTTAAAATTTCTATTAAACGACTATTATTCATAGGGTTCAAATATAATTCTTTTCAACAAATAGAGGTAGTTTTATAATTGTTAAAATTATTAAATATCTAATTATCAGTGTTTTAAGTATTTTAAAATAATATTATGAAAAAATATTTTACTCAACAAATGCAATTTTTTGTCTTTGTTTTAAGCTTGAATCATCTCCATATTTGTAGTGTAATCATTATGTACTGTCAAAATCGACCATTTCTTAATCTTATGAAAAATATCAAAAACATAAAATCTACTGCCTTCCAATCGCTTCTAGCGATGGCCCTAGTAGTTATGTTTGCTTTTTCTGCTTCAGCGCAATCTGAGATTGATGGATGGGAACGCATTTATTCTTTTCCAGGAGACTTGGAATTGACGGAAGCAAAAGACCTAGTACAGACGTATGATGAAGGTTTTGCAATCCTCAATCAAGATAATTCTAATCGTTTCCGAATTATTAAGACGGATCCAGATGGAGCTATTATCTGGGAACAACGTTATAATTACAGTTTACCAGTGAGTGATATGAAAGCTCGTAAGATTGTCCAAACAACAGATGGCGGATATGCGGTTTTGGCTAATTGTGTGGGTTGTGCAATGGATGGAACAAATGACATCCTTATTTTCAGAATAGATCGTTATGGTGAAATTCTTTGGGAAAAAGAATTTGGGCTGGAGTTAACAGAAACAGATAGAGGTGAAACGATCAAAGAGACCAGTGATGGTGGATTTATCATCAGTGGAAGTGCTTTAACAGAAGAATATGCAGAGCAGGCTTACTTTAAGAAATTAGATGCCAACGGAAACGATGTATTTGAATTTGCTTATGGAAGCGAAAGCAGAGAATTTATTCATGATATTGAAGAGACAGCAGATGGATTTATCGCTACAGGAGCTAAAATTACTGGGGGAGATGCAGATTTATATTTTATTAAACTGAATACGGTAGGTGATTCGCTTTGGTCTGTCGCTTATGGAAACACTAGTCGTAACGAAGGAAGAGGAATTACTTTTACTTATGATGAAAATAATAATGTAACTGGATATATTGCAGCTGGTTTTACTGGGACATTATCTAGCGAAAACAATGCATATTTAGTAGAGATCGACACAAATGGTGACGAAGTTGCTACCAAAGTATTACCAGGAAGCTCGTTTAATGATCAAGCATTTGATATTCAAACGACCAAAGATCGTGGTTATATTTTAACGGGTGTTACAGAGCCTAGTACTATTCAGACGCAGACATTTTTAACAAAAGTTGATGCATTTTTAGAGGTAGAATGGACGGAAGATTTTGGAGTATCCACTATAGGTTTTGCTACCTCTCAAGGGTTAAGTGTAAAACAAACCCAAGATGGTGGTTATGCAATAGCTGGTTTCCAATCTGATCCAGATGAATTTAATCTAACGTATGGTTATCTCCTAAAAACCAATAATGAAGGACAAATATTCTCTAACCATATCAAAGGACAGGTTTTTGAACAGCTTAATGACGAGGGAGTTGAAGATTGGGTGATTGCAGCAATAGAGCAAGGCGGAGAAGGACGTAGTTTTTTTGCTACTTCAGATGAAGATGGAAACTATGAGTTATTGATGCCTACGGGCTCATTTGAAATTTCTCTTATAATTCCTAATACCTACTGGGTACCACTTACGCAAGGTGTTACGGTTAATTTTACCGTACCGAATTTCACAACAAACATAGATTTTCCAATTGTACCTGCTACTACAAGTTGTACCGATTTGGAAGTAGACATTTCTACCCCTTATCTAGTGCCAGGAAGTGCAAACTTATATACGGTACGCTATTGTAATCATGGAAATGAATTGGCCATTGGTGCTTTTGTAGATGTGAGGCTAGATCAGAATTTAGAGGTAATTGGTAGTAATAATCCTGGTGGTTTTATTCAAGTAGGTGATATTTACCGTTTTGAGGTGGGTAATCTAGATTTTGGTGACTGTGACAAATTTATCATCGAAACGATTTTAGATGGTTCGGTAGAAGATCAACAGACCCACTGTGTAGAAGCAGAAATTTTCCCGAATACGATTTGTGATGAGGATGATCCTATTTGGGATGGTGCGAGTATCAAATTAACAGCAGTTTGTGATGAAACAGGGGTAGAAGATTCTATCCGCTTTCAAATTTCTAATGTAGGAAACAATGCGATGTTAAGTCCATTAGGATTTATCGTAATCGAAGATCAAATATTAAGAGATCAACAACCAGCGCCAGGCTTACTAAGTTCAGGTGAAGTATTCGAATATGCAATAAAGGCGGAAGGCCCTACCTATCGAATGGTGGCTGATCAGGCTACAGGCCATCCCGGAGACAGCAGACCCACCGTAGCTATTGAAGGCTGCGGTGGATTCACTCCAGGAAATTATACCCGTTTTCCAGAAGACGACTATAACTATTCAAATGAGTTTGATTGTCAAGAGAACGTACCGAATCCATTAGTTAATTCAAAAAGAGGCTATCCCAAAGGAACCGGCGACTCATTATTAGTCGCAGCCAATGCTGATTTGATTTATCACCTAAAATTCCAGAATACTGGACAAGACACGGCAATCAGGGTGGTGATTCGGGATACCATATCGTCTAATCTAGATCCGACAACGATCCGGCCTGGGGCGAGCAGTCACGACTACGATTTCGAAGTCTACGCTGGTGGTATCCTGAAATTCACCTTTGAAGATATTTTACTCCCCGGTAGCAGTACCGACGAAGCAGGATCTCACATTTTTGTGAAATACCGAATTTCCCAACAACCGAGCAACCAGGTAGGAACTCCGCTGGTCAATGGTACTGCTATCACTTTTGAATTTAACGAACCAGACATACTAACAGACTCCATCGTTCATGTAGGAGGACTTGATTTCTTGGTTTCAACAGATAATATTTTTCATCCAGAATTGGACGCGGTGAATGTTTACCCAAATCCATTTTCTGATGCAGCTACTTTCGAACTAGCAACCACAGAGACTTTTGGTCAACTAGAGTTTATACTGTATGATGTGACCGGAAGAGAAGTAAAGCGGATCAACTTTAGTGGTAATCGCTTCGAACTGCAAAGAACAGATTTGACCAACGGTATGTATATCTACCG
>JALZUU010000658.1 GCA_023300665.1 Saprospiraceae bacterium
CCGTTTCTGGACTTGCACAATGAGAGAAAATAAAAATAAAAATTAAAAGGGAAAACACATTTTTCATGGTAGTGATTAATTTGGTGAGGGCAATATTTAGTCTAAAAGTACCAAACTTATCTATAAAGTTTAGACAAGTACTCATAAAATAAATAGATGTGTATTATGGGAAGTCTTCTGACTTGTATGTTTTGCTTTTTTACTGATCGCTTAAGTGAGATTCTTGTTAGAATAACTTTTGAATAGCATTTGGAAATGAAGTGGGATAGGATGAAAATATAAACAGATAGTTATATCTATTCTGGAATATCATACACTTCCTCATTCGATGTTTTTTCAATACTCATCTCCTCTAATTGATCCATCATATCCATAGATTGATCCCAGAAATCTTTGATGATTGGTTTTATTTGAACAAAAACTTTTTTGGCCTGATCTGGAAATTTTTCCACATATACGTATGTTTTTGAATCACGTCTAGTGGCATCATCCACTAGGTGTGATTGCTCAGCAAACCAAAGTATATAACTGTATATGAAGACCATGACTACTGCGGTGAGTAGTCCTCCCATGATTTGATTGATAATATTAATATTGGCAGATTGTAAAATACTTTCCAGTGCTTTGGCAAACATTCTGATTAAAATCATCACAACAGCAAAAGATAGAAAAAAACCGGCGAGAAACATTAAGGGGGTATCCTGTCCGGTAGTTTGTTTAAGAAAAGTAGTCATCGGTCCAGCAAATTTAATACCAGCCATCAACCCAAAAACCAGCGATAAGACAGACAAAACCGTCTTGATAATCCCTCTGGAAAATCCGATATAAAAACCAATCAGGACCATGATCCCGAACATAATATCAATTGCCATAGTTGTTTGTTTTTGTATCAAAAGCGAACAGATATCGCAAGTGACCTTACCAAAGATAATCTATTCCAGTCAATAATTCTAACAAACGATATCGACTTTGAGTTCGATGACTAGGTTTCTTAGCGCTACCCTTGCAAGAATTTCCCAAAAAATCCCATCATGACCCGATAAACTTCAAACTTATTTTCTTCATTATGAAAACCATGTCCTTCATTATATTTTACCATATAAGGTACTTCGATTTCTCTGGCTCGTAAAGACCGAACGATCTGATCGGCTTCGTCGATATTTACTCTAGGATCATTGGCTCCCTGAATAACGAGCAAAGGTGTTTTAATTTTATCTGCGTGTAAGGCCGGAGAATAAGCTTCCATCATTTCTCGGTCCTTTTCTGGGTCACCGACCATGGCGTACATCATCTCTAGATAAGGTTTCCAATAGGGTGGAATGGTTTGTAAAAAAGTTAAGAGATTAGAAACTCCTACATAATCCACCGCACAACAATATAAATCAGGCGTATAAGTAACACCAGCTAAGGTGGCGTATCCTCCATAGCTTCCTCCGTAAATCGCAATTCGTTTTGGATCTGCCATTCCTTTTTCGATTAACCAATTGACTCCATCGGTGATATCATGCTGCATCGTTTGTCCCCATTGTTTAAAAGATGCTTCCCAAAATTGACGACCATATCCAGTACTTCCTCTAAAATTGATTTGTAATACCGCATAGCCACGACTGGCCATTAATTGAATCTCTGGATTAAATCCCCAAGTATCACGATGCCATGGACCACCATGAGGGTTGACAATTACAGGAATATTTTTTGGTGTTACGTTTGGAGGTAAGGTAAGATAACCATGAATTTTTAAACCATCTCGTGAAGTAAATACAATGGGTTGTACACTCGCCATATCTGCTTCGTCGATCCATGGACTTACTTCGGAAATTAAATCAAGGGTATCTGTATTTTTATCATAAAAATAGTAGGTTCCTAAAGAACGGTCACTGACGGTACGAATGATATATTTATCTTCTGCTCGATTTTTGCTAACCAAATAAACTTCGTAATCGCCTAATTCTTTTTCTAATCGAGCTTGTAGTTTTGCTCGTTCATCATCTAAAAAATGGTAATGAAATTTATCGGTGGTATAAGTCGCGTGTGTGAGTATTTTTCTCTTACGAGAATAGGAAAGTCCAGAAACATCCACAGATTCATGTTGAAAAATAGGGGTGCCGACTTCTTTTCCTGTTTTTAAATTAAAACGAATAATTACTGATTTATCTCGGCCTAAATTGGAGCTGACAAAAACAATATCTGGATCAGAAAAATCAAAAAATAAAGGAGCGATACTTTCTCTAAAATCTGTTTTAATAACTTCTCTAAAAGGTTGGTCTTCATTTTCGCGATACATCAAAACGGTATTCGTTCCATCTACGACTTTACTAGCCAAACGAAGTTTACCTTCGTGATCGGTCATCCATTGATCGAGCGGTTCCACCGGATTGGTATTTTCAGCTAGTTGGATTAATGCACCAGAATTAATGTTTAGTCGATAAGGATCAAAAAGTTGCGGATTGTTTTTGTTTAAACCAATAATAATGGCATCCTCTTCGTCTTTTAAATCATCGATAATTTGGATGCGAACTTTATCAAAAGGAGTGAGGTCTTTTGAGTTTTGACCATCTTTGTCCACCGCTAATAATTTAAAATTTTCATCTCCTCCACTGTCTTTAATAAATAGCAGTCGATTATTATTGGCCCAAAGATACCCACTGATATCTCGTTCTGTTTCGTGCGTAATTTGGATAGGAGTACCGCCGCTGAGTGCTTGGGTAAATATATTTTTTCTACCATTAACTGGACCGAGGTAGGCATAATGCGTACCGTCTGGAGAAAGTTGATAACCTGTTTTTTCCGGTGTACGGAAAAAATCTTCTACTTCATATTTAACATCTGTTTGATCATATTTGATCCATTTTTCTAGTGTTGTTGAAGGAGTTGGTAAGGAAGTGTCACCAGGAAGTTTTGTAGTTGTATTATCCATTAAATTATCATTTTTTTTAATATGGCAGAGTTTTTGATCAATTTTAGTAATGAACTGTTCAGATAAGCGCTTATTTTTAGTGTCTAAAATAGCGTGTTACCATGGGAATGTTAAATTAAACCCAAAATAAGCGGTTCATACCTTAATAGACTCATTTTACCCGTTTAATTTTGTATATTGTTCTTTTAAAATTGGTTTTATACAACTTTTTAGTGAAAAACCATATTTAATAAGCAACTTATCTAATTTTTCATGATTATAGTTAATTAATGGAAAATTAGAACGGCTCTAGAAAACCAATAAATAGATTTTTTTAACTGAAATCGGTGAAAAGGCCCAAATTAGGGCATTGTTTTATTTTGCTTAACTTTTTTAACATGAAAGCATTTTTAATAACCCTTATTGCTTGCCTAACCTTTTCGATAGGCAATGCTCAACAGTTACCTAAGGTTTTTCTGCTCGGAGAACATGAAAGTTCATTCGATGAGCTAACGAAAAAGCACAGCGATATGCTGTTGACGGTCTGTAATGATAATATGGCAGAAGCCTTTACCAAATGGCAAGATATGCTCCTCAATATGGAAGCACATGCTCAAGAGGTGAGTTATGACCTTAAAGGCAGTAAAATGTGGTTTAATATTTTTTGGTCACCAGACGGTCGTATCAATCATATTGCCTATTATCTTAAACCTAACTCTAGAAATTTGGATCAAGATGAATTAAAACTGTTTTTAATCAGTTTTATGAATCAATACAACTTACCTATTTCTTACAATAAGAATTTCTCTCATTATGGTAGTGCTTCTTTCCCAATGGTTTCTCCTCGCTCTGGTGCGGAGATGAATGCAAAAAAAAAGGAAACAGGAGCCTTGGCCAGAGAGAATAAAACAAAGATAGGTAACGACAAAGAATAATTTATTGTCAATAATTAACACTTATAGATCGTGTTAATTCAAAAATAGTCAGCATCTTTGATTTTCAAGATGCTGACTATTTTTTTTAATATTATTTTTAGACTTTATGAATCTGAGTTTTTCCCATACCATTTGTTTCTGTTTTATCCTTTTTTTGATTACTGCCTGTAATAAATTGGAAGAGACAGAATTGGAATGGAGAAAAATAGAGGTTCCTACCACAGATTTACTTGAAGGAGTTTACTTTATTAATGATACAGTAGGACATTTGGTAGGTGGAATTCCTTATCAGAATGGTATCCATCTAGCTACCTATGATGGTGGCCAAACCTGGTCATCTTCTTCTTTTTCTAATACCGTATATGATTTTACTCCTCTAGATAATGGCGAAATAGTACAGACCGGATTTTCTGGATTGCGGCGAAAAGCAAATCGAGAAGAGAATTGGTTTACTCAAGGATTTCCTACTTTAAATTTTGAGGTACCTCCTTTTAATGCCATAGCGAGAGGTTTGAATAATGACCTTTTGGTCTGTGGTGGAATTGCTTTTACCAATGGAATTATTATACGAATAGACAACGACTTTCAACCAGTAGCATTAGATACTTTTTCAGCTGAAATCAGTGACCTAACCTATATTAACGAAACAGAAGCTGTTGCTGTTGGTTACGGAATTGTATTACATTCCGCAGATGGAGGTACCTCTTGGACGAGATTACCTGTCTACAATGATTTTTTTAGATCCGTGCATTTTCCTACCCCTGAAGTTGGATACATTGTTGGATTCTCGGGGTCCATTCTAAAATCTGAAGACGGTGGATTATCTTGGTCAGCGCTAAGAGATGGCAACCGACTAACGGTATCTGATGAACCTTTTCGATCCGTATTTTTCACAGACGAATCAAAAGGATTTATTGTAGGAGATGATGGTCTTTTTTGGATGACGACCGATGGCGGAGACAACTGGGAAATAATAACAAATCTCCCTGATCGTAACTTCTATGATATTTTTATTCAAAATAAAAAAATCTATATCGTCGGAGATCAAGGCACACTTATTCTAATGGAAACTCCATAAGTCTTTTTTACTAGCTTCATTTACTACCAGACAACTACTCTTTTTACCACCTTCATTTTTTTATTTTCGACGACTACTTGATAAGTACCTTTCGGTAAGTCCGGACGATTAATTTCGTGCGTAAGTTGTCCATTAGAAAAATCAGTTTCAGTAAAATAAACTAACTGCCCAAGCAAATCATAAACCTTTAAATGAGTTGGCTCTGTGCTTGGAGTTGCATTTAAGAGTACTGTAAATTTCCCAGTATTAGGATTAGGAAAAACTTCCCAACGATCAATATTTTCTAATTCTGACGTATTTGTAGGTAATTGATCTACCGTATAATTTAGCGTATCTGAGCCACAACTATTCGTCGCAATCAATGATAATTCGTAAATGCCTGCAACAGCGTAGGTATGAGTAGGACCTTCTTCCGTACTACTATTTCCGTCTCCAAATAACCATAAATAACTATCTGCATTGATAGAATTATTAAAAAGAAAAATAGTCAAGTCTGAATCGCCTACCGTATAAAGTGCTTGTGGTGGATCGTCTGTCACTTCAATAAAATTCTCTCTAAATTTTGTTCGCTCTCCTGCATCTGTAGAAGCGACCAAGCTAATAAAATAACTCCCTGTATTTTCGAAAACTACCACAGGATTTTGCTCTGAAGAATTACTTGGTGTTCCACCTTGAAATTGCCACCACCAACCAGTGGTGTTTTCTGAACTCTCATCGGTAAACTGAACCGTTAGTGGCCCACAGCCAGATACTATATCGGCTGAAAAATCAGGAAAGGGTAGTACGTTATCAGGGTTAATGATGATGGTCTGAACAATCGTATCAGAACCACAGCCATTGTTGACAATTAACTTAATATCATAAAACCCATCAATATTATAATCATTGGTTGGATATTTTAGGGTACTCATATTTCCGTCTCCTAAATCCCATTGATAACTGGTAGCAGCAGTTGATTCATTGACAAAACTGACGATCTCACCATTGATCTCTGTTGAGAAAGCGGCTATAGGTAATACTTCGCTTACTTGTATATAATCAGTTTTGGTTAAGGTATGAGTACCACTGCTATTTTCAGCAATTAAGGTTACGGGATATTCACCCGCTTGGTTATAAGTGATCGTAGGATTTTGTTCGGTAGAACTAGCCGGTACTCCGCCAGGGAAACTCCAATTCCAACTCGTAGTATTGGTGGTAGATTGATCAACAAAATTGACCATCATGGGTACGCAGCCTTCTGTCTGTGTAATGGAAAAATTTGAGGTTGGAGCAATTGGAACTCGGTTGGTTTTATCTGTAAAAAATACTGGACGACCATTCAAACTAATATTATTTCCATCCACCATTTCTACAGATTGGGTAACAGAAAAATCCCAAACTCTTTTTTCTAATTGAGTAATATTAAAATTATCTGGAAAACTAAAACTACCTTCGGCAAATTCAGAATTATCTAACGTAGTCTCTGCCCAAAGGACATAGGTATAATGTCCATTTTTATCTAAAAAAGCTGCGCCACGAGTGCCATCCGGCAGATTCATTTCTCCTTCTTTAATTGGATCATAAGTAGAACCATAAAGTAAATCTGAAACCGTCTTATATGCGTATGATTGTTGGTTCTTAATTTGTTGGTAAGGTAAAACACCAAAAAGGCGTTGGAATAAACCCATTACTTGAAATTCAGAAACAGCCTCATCCAGAAAATGAGATTCCGACATATCGTAAATATGCATTGCTTCAATTTCATTTTTTTCGCAAGCAATATATGATTTGATCATATAGTTGATCTGTAATTCATCTGATCCAAAAAATTCTCCGAATGGTTTGCGAGGTACGGCAATTTCTGTAATGATCCATTTTTTCTTTGGAAAAGTATTTCCATCATAACCATGGCTAGCAAGAACACCTTGATATAAACCTTTGGTTCGTGCAATTCCGTCAGCAGCTTTATCCGTATGTCTTTCATAAATAAAACTTTGAGTGGCTTCGTCCCATTCACGAACACTACCATCAAAATGTGGATAAGCATGAATCGTAACTACATCAAAATAGGCTCCGCCACCAAGTGGATATTCTGCGGTAGGACTTCCATCTATTGGGTTATCTGTATTTCTTAAAATAACATCCATAAAACTCGGAAATCCTACGCTAGCCAACGTAATATGTGCTTCTGGTTGAATGGTTTTGATAACTTCGTAAGATATACGCAGCGTACGGATATAATGATAAACAGGCGCCCGCAATTTATAATCGCAAGGGTCTGGGTCGTTGTCCCACCAACTACCTTCTTGACCTGGATCTAAAAAGCCAGTCAAAAACGTAAAGTCAAATCCTGGTTCATTCCAGATTTCCCAAAATTTAATATCATCACCATACAGATGCACCATTCGCCATAAATAAAGCGCAAGTGGGTTATCATCGTTTACAGGGGTGCCATTTTCTCCGTTGTCCCAAATAGGTGTGTACATATCAGCGAACATTTCTGAGCGATGCTCTGGGCAATAATGCGTTGTATCACGATGCTCATCAGAAGGAAAACCAATGATCATGGTATTGTCCTTTAATTTTAATTTTTTATAATGCTCAAAAGCATCGACCCGAATATCATAACCCCATTGTTCTAGAAAGGATTCTGGGAGTAATGGACGGATAGTTTTTACACCGACGCCTTCTTGACCTACTTCTGGATTTCCTGCTACGATATCCGCAAGTTCTGTATCTTTCCATGGAGGAAAATATCCAAGATTGGTTCCCGGTAGAAAATCAGTTTTAGCAGAAGGAATTTCGTCATTGGCGGTAGTTGTATGAATATTAAGTTGATCGTATAAAACGATAACATCAGTATGTGTAATACTCTGACAATCGTTAATTACAGTCAAACGAATCATGTAAGTTCCGTTTTCCTCGTAGGTATGAATAGGGTTTTCTAAGGTGCTAGAATTACCATCGCCAAAATCCCAGATGAAAAAATTTCCATAAGAGCTTTGATTATTAAAATTAACGGTCTGATTATTATTTTGAAAATTAAATTCTGCTATGGGGAATGGACTAAGTACCGTAATAGTGAAACTACTCGTATCTGCTTCTTGGCCATTGATAGCAATTAAGCTGACAGGATATTCGCCCGGGGTGTCGAAGGTGACGGACGGTTCGAATTGGGTAGAGCTAGCTGGTTGCCCTCCAGGAAATAGCCATTGATAATTGGTCGCATTTTGAGAATCATTCGCAAAACCAGTAGATAGTGGTGCGCAACCACTTGTTGTCACTATTCCAAATTGAGAAATTGGATCTTGAGCAGTCAAAAGACTAGAAAAGACAAATAATAGAACAGTGATCAATAATATCCTTTGATTTAGAATAGCCATAATTGCTTTTTGGTGATAAATACACAAAAGTACTTATCGTCTGTAATTTGATAACAGTTATTGGAACAGGAAGCAAGGAGGGGAAAAGGAGGAAAGCATTTAAATAAAGAAAAAAACGAGCCAATCTTGATAGATTTAAGGATGGCTCGTTTTTTTATTTAAAGTCTATTTATTGACAAAATCGGTCATAAGCCATCGCTAGATTTTGTGCGATTGCTTCTGCTGGACTTCCTTCAATATGATGACGTTCGATAAAATGAACCAACTGGCCATCTTTAAAGAGTGCAATAGAAGGAGAAGAAGGAGGATATGGGAGTAAATACTCTCGGGCACGCTCAGTTGCCTCGCGGTCTACACCAGCAAAAACAGTACAAGCTTTATCTGGCTTATTGGTATGCTGTAGCGACATCTTTACGCCTGGTCTAGCCATTCCTGCTGCACATCCGCAAACAGAGTTAACAACCAGTAGCATAGTTCCTTTTTGGCCATCTAGTGCTTGATCCACCGCTTCAATAGTAGTGAGTCCTTCAAATCCAAAATCCGTTAAATCTTTGCTCATTGGAGCGACTAATTCTGGTGGATACATATTATTTTATTTTAAAACGATTAAAAGTAATTTTTATAAAAAATAACCGAATCAGGTAATTTCTACTACAAATTTACCCAAAATTGATGGTTTCAATAGAATTACTTAACAGTCATATAGTGTAAAGAGTTTTCTACAATAATTTTTTTTGAATTTTTTTTTAAGAATATAGAAGCTTAAACAACTTTTTTAGCTTTTCTTTGGGGAGTATTTTATCAGTTAGTAGGCAATTTGGGAGTTTTGAATAACTTCTATATCTAATATTAGACAATTGTCTTATAAACCTCTTGGAGAACCAAGTATTTTGTATAAATTTATTTTTTAAACAACTTTATAAAAATAGGTCTTACATTATGATTCGATATACTATCTTTTTTTGTCTTTTTCTAGGTGTAATTTTAAATGCTTGCACTAAAGACAAACTTGCTGCTACTGATCCTACGATGGAACCGATATGCGATCCCGAAGTTAATTACGATAATACCATGGAAGCAATTATCAATAATAGCTGTGCGATTCCGACTTGTCATGTTTCTGGTGGAAATGCTCCTGGTATTTATACTTCTTATCAAGGTATTTTAGGAGATTTGGAAAGTGGGGAAGTATTTGACGAAGTGGTTGTTGAGCGAGATATGCCTCGTTTTCCTGGAGTACTTACTGAAGAAGAATTTGATTTATTTAAATGCTGGCTTGAAGCTGGATTTCCCGAAAATTAAAAATATGCGTTTACTTTTTACCCTCTTTTTATTATTCAATTTTTTTTACATTTATAGCCAAGATAAATCCAAAGTAGTATATCGTACTTTTAAGGATAGTCGAGTTATTAGCGTACAATCAGCTGAGACCTTACCTGCTCGTAAAATGGACTTCCGAGTCAGTCATCGTTTTGGAGATTTGGCTGGAAGCAACGGTGGTTGGCAAACTTTCTATGGTTTAGAAGATGCATCAGATGTTTTAATTGGAATCGATTATGGTTTTACAGATCGACTTACTATTGGTCTCAATCGTACTAAAGGAGCAGGACCGTTAACACAATTACTCAATGGTATTGCAAAATATAAAATAGTTGGCCAAGGCATTGAAAGTGGCGCTCCGATCACTTTTACCTTGTTAGGTGGAGTATCCTTATCTACTGCTAGAAAGATAGATGATCTGGAACTGTTGAGAAGTTTTCCAAAAACGGCACATCGATTTATTTACAATATACAAGGATTAATTGCACGTAGGTTTTCGGAACGATTTTCTATGCAAATATCTCCTGGATATATACATCGAAATTTTGTGAAGGAAGAGGATGAGAATGGACTATTTAATTTAGGATTTGCAGCGCGATTCCAACTTACCAAAGTGTTTGGATTGCTTGTGGATACGACGATCCCGTTTTCTAGTTTACGAACGACCGATCGCGACTATTATTTGCCTTTGGGTTTTGGTTTAGAAATCGACACAGGAGGGCATGTTTTTCAAATTAACCTGACGAATACTACTGGTTTAGCGGCTACGGATTATATTCCTAATACCCGGTCTAATTGGGCGGATGGAGAGTTTCGATTAGGGTTTACAATTTCTCGATTATTTAATCTTTAATTAGCATGAAAAAGATATTTCCCATTATATTATTGTGTGTTATTTGGTCTTTTATTGCGATGAATGAAGGTAGAGTAGGCGCTGAAGTGACTGGAGAAACACCAGTCTGGGAAGTGCTCAAAAGACTCGGCGAACCGTCTCCAAATCATCAGCTTACTATTTTACCAAAAAAAGCGAGTGTAGAAATCGGACGTAACATTGTACACTTTGGATCAGCCAAATCTGTCAAACAGCAGAGCGCACATTTCGTTTGTACTTCCTGCCATAATACAGAAAAAGAATTTGCTGATTTACGAGATACCGATCCACAAAAACGATTGGAGTATGCCGCAGAAAAAGGATTACCATTTCTTCCAGCGTCACCGCTGTATGGTGTAGTTAATCGTAGTAGTTATTATAATGGAGATTATGAAATAAAATATGGTGACCTAGTGATACCTGCTAGAAATAATTTGCGAGAAGCCATCCAACTTTGTGCAGTAGAATGCTCACAAGGACGTAAATTGAAAAACTGGGAAATGGAATCAGTTCTATCCTATTTATGGACCTTAGAATTGAAAATGGAAGACCTAAAGATTCCTACAACAGATTATGGAAAGTATGCGGTGAAAGCAGAGAATGCCACCGACCTAATTACAGAAGTAAAGTCTTATTATCATACAGATTCTCCTGCTCATTTTGTTGCTCCTCCTGAAGATCGTAAAGCGGGTTATGGATTGAAAGGAGATCCGGAAAATGGTGAGCATATTTATAAACTGAGTTGCTTGCATTGTCACGATGATCAACGGTATTCTATGCTTGATCTCAATGATGGGAAGTTAAGTCGGAGGCTTTTAGCAAAACATTTTCCAAAGTATTCTTATTATTCTTCTTATCAGATGATTCGATATGGAGCGCCATCTCATCCAGGCAAGAGCGCCTATATGCCACAGTTTACGAGCGAAAAAATGAGTAACCAACAAGTCGAGGATTTACGAGCGTATTTGACGAAAAAATAGTAAGGGCGGGTTACAAAAAAAAAGAAGGGGCGAATTGCAATTCGCCC
>JALZUU010000659.1 GCA_023300665.1 Saprospiraceae bacterium
AGCTTCATAAAAAAAGGAGATACAAACCTAAGTTTGTATCTCCTTTAAATCCTATAGGAGGATTTTATTTTAAGTATTAAGGACGCGTAATATTAGTGGTCTTCTTTACTTTCTTTTTACCTTTTGTCATCATGGCTTTTTGTACTGCTAAGTAAGCATTTACAACACCACCAGACTTACTAAGAGAGCTGAAGTCAACTAAAGCATCTCCATCCTTATGGCCAGGCTTTTTCACCTTTTGCGTAACGGAAGTAGTCGTCGTCATCATAATGTCTTTTACTTGTTCTGCTGTTAGAGAAGGGAAGTAAGAGCGAAGTACTGCGGCAACACCAGCAGTTACTGGAGCAGCCATAGAAGTACCACTTAATGATTCATAACCTTGATCAGGAGTAGTAGAGTTGATATGGTAACCAGGAGCAAAAATGTCTACATTATCTTTTGCGTAGTTAGAGAAAGAAGCAACCGCATTTTCTCCTGACTGCCAAGATAAGGCACCGATTTCCATCCAGTTTTTAGCCATTTTCTTTCTGAACCAACCACGTTTTTCGTAGCGATCATGTGGAAAATTATCTTCTGTATCAGTATTTAAAGAGCTATTTCCAGCAGCATGCACCAGAAGTACATCTTTTTTAGCAGCATATTTTACTGCTTTATCTACTGCTTCTTTGTCCCAGCTATAGCCTTTACCAAAACTCATATTGATAATAGAAGCTCCATTATCTACTGCATAAATGATAGCATTTGCAACATCTTTGTCTCGCTCATCACCATCTGGAACGGCACGTACAGACATGATTTCTACGTTATTAGCTACTCCTTTGATTCCAAGATCGTTATCTCGAACAGCAGCGATGATACCTGCAACGTGTGTTCCGTGCTTAGCATCAGGACCCTGTACATCTGCGTTTCCGTAGTTACGGTCATAAGAATTGCTATAGTCATCACCAACTACAGGTCGTGGATCATATTCAGTATTGTAATAGTAGTTTAACTGTCCACTGAAATAATCAGAAGCACCCGCAATTTCTCCTTCGATTTCTTCAAAAGATGCACCTTGTCGGTCCATAATATCGATTAATCGAGGCAGCATGCTAGCTACTTCTTCGTCATCAGATTTGAAAGCCTTAAGGTCGTCCAAAGAGATTTTATCTTTACCAACACCCGTCTTAATTTTCTTGATAGCAGAAGCAAACATGATATAACCCATTCCTTGCTGAGAGATTTGATCTCGTTTATCGTTTATTTCTTTTTCAAGTTTTTTGTAACGATCGTATTCTTTCTTTTCTTTTTTAGAAAGGCCAGAAGCATCTTTACCATTATATTTTTTTTGGTAATGAGCGACAAGTCGCGTAATTTCTAAGGTTTCGTGGTTGACGTTTTCTCCGTTTTTTCCACCAATAAAATTCCATCCGTTGATATCATCAATATATCCATTTCTATCATCATCAATTCCATTATCCGGAATTTCATCTTTGTTGACCCACATAACAGACTTTAAGTCTTCGTGTCTAGGATCTACACCAGAATCAATAACTGCAACGATCACTGTTTGACCGGTACGATCTTTAAGCAATTCTTTGTACATTTTTTCGGTGCTTACACCAGCCACATTATCTTGGCTCTTATCCAGATTGAACCAGTTTTCTGGAGCGGAGTCCTGAGCGGTCACAAGTAGACCTGCTGACATAAAACCGGCAATAAATAGCGATTTGATTTTCATTATTTTAAGTTAAGTTATAAAATTTACTATGAGTTTGTCCAAAATTACCAATTATATCTAATTATGAGAGAGTTAAAAAACAACCTCTTGGTATAGATTTAAGCAGATGTTAATGGTAAAGTGGTAAAATTAGTTAAAAAATTAAACGAATAGGTACATGATTTTCGTATTTTAGGGAGGAAATGTCCAAATTGGTCCAATTTTTTGATTAAAAAGTTAGTTTTTTTGGTATCAAAATAGACCTTTTGCGTTATAGATTAAAAATAACGATTTTTGTACCTTATAGATCTTAAGTCCTACCCCATACATAAGACAAATTCATAATCCATAAGTTGCTCATATGAAAAAATTAATGCTTTTCTTTATTGCGTTGTCTCCATTGTTCCTTTCTGCTCAACATTTTGAGGTGGGGGCCAATATTGGTATTTCCTATTATGAAGGAGATCTAACAGTCTCAACAGTTGGTGGTCGATTAGATCAGGTGAACTTTGGGGGTGGAGGATTTATACGCTATAATATCAATAATCACTTAGCTGCTCGAGCTTCTATTAATTACGGAAGATTATCAGGGGAAGATGGAGCCGAAAGAGCTGCTCGTAACTTAAATTTCTCTACCAATGTATTGGAATTTGCGCTTACTGGGGAATTTAACATTCTCGGATATCAGCCTTATAATTTAGAACGGGTCTTTTCTCCTTTTGTATTTGCTGGGGTAGCTATTTTTAACTTTGATCCTACTACCGTCTTTGAAGGACAAACTGTTGAATTACAGCCACTTGGAACTGAAGGGCAAGGCCTTGCTGCTTTTCCAGACCGTAAATTTTATAATCTGACTCAATTCGCTATTCCTTTTGGTTTAGGACTTAAATACGCATTAAATGATGCTTGGAATGTTGGATTGGAAGGTGGAATTCGACTCACTTTTACGGATTATATTGATGATGTGAGTCTAACTTACCCTGGACGAGAGTTATTATTAGAAACTGGCGGAGAGCTTGCAGCAAATCTTTCTGATCGATCCTT
>JALZUU010000660.1 GCA_023300665.1 Saprospiraceae bacterium
GTTTTTATTTTTTTTAAAATTCTCAATTCCTTCTTTTAAATTCTTAAGACGAAAGTTTAGAATGGATTGAATGATGTTATCAGGGGTTGCTTTCATGTAAAAGGGTGATTATTTTTCTCGAAACAAGGGTCGGATAGCTAGATGCTATTGTTGTTTTACTATTGTTCCACGTTTTTTGTTTCTTAAGAACCTCTATCGTGATCCAAAGAATTTAATTAAAGACAATTAACTTATATCTTAGGTTTAAACACAATACTAGATAAGCTATAACTTGGCTAGCATAATCCTTAATTGAGCAAGACCATTGATACGACCATGAAGATAGGCTTTTTGGTCAAATTTTATGGCTAGTTGATCACTTAGCGGTTGGCTTACGTCCAGTAAGAGCAGATTTTCTTCTGGAGGCCATTCATCTGTCGCAGGAATCGCCAAACCAGGCCAGTATCGAATTTTATGATCTTTACAATACTTGAGTAATTCTTGCCTATTTCGTTGATTTTCAGTGGGAGTGGCCAATTTTGACTGAGGATTATCTGCGGAGATGTAAATCCATTGAAAAGCGTTATTATCGATCAAAAAGCTGTCTAAATCAGGATTTTGGCCATTAATTTCGATCTGAATTTGGCTATCTAAAAGGCGAAAACTCGTCTGTTGGTAGGCTTTCAGCAGGGACTCGTCTATATTCTGGTAATTATCGGGCATAGATGATGGGATAACGTCAACAAAAGTGTATTTTTGCCACTCTTTTGGAGGTGGATCTCTGTCTGCCCTTAAACATACTAAAAAAAAAGCATAACCTGACGTTAAACTGGTTCAGGTCTCAATAAGTAGCAGTAATGGAAAAGAATAATCTAATTGGAATTACCATCATCTTCATTTTATTTTATGTTTGGGTGCAATATAATGCGCCCTCCGAAGCAGAAATGAAGGCCATGCAAGCCACGCAAGACTCTATCGCGATGGTACAGTTTAAAGCAGACAGCATTGCTCGTTTGGATGGAGTCGTAGCGGATGAAAAAATGGGTGTTGAGATGGACTCGACCACCAAGGATTCGGTAATGGCGGTACGTCGTAACCAGAAATTCGGAGCATTCGCAGATCAAGCCAATGGTACAGAGCAGACTTCTGTTCTTGAAAATGATCAGTTTAAAATTACATTTACCAACCGAGGGGGACGGATCAAACAGGTTTTGGTTAAGGATTATTATAAATTACGACTAACAGAAGAGAAAGAAGAGGTCAAAGAAGATTTGTTATTATTGGAAGATGAAAAAAATCGTTTTGAATATTTATTGCCTGTTCCGGGTTCTGCGGACGGTACCGTTAGTACAAATGATTTATTTTTTACGCCTACGTTGAATGGAAATAATTTGAAGTTTGCAGCACGAGGTGGGAATGGGCAGATTATAGAACAAAGTTATACCATTGCGGATAATTCTTATAATATTGATTATCAAGTAAATTTTCAAGGAGTAAGTGCGCCTTCTGTTCCATTAAACTGGGTAAATTATCTGGACCGATTGGAAAGAAATACTAGTTACGAACGGAATTTTACTTCGGTCTATTTTAAAGAAACAGATGATAGTCCTGACTATTGTAGTTGTACCGGTGATGATGAAGAGACGGTAGAATCGAAGACCAAATGGGTCTCCCACGTTAACCAATTCTTTAATAGTTCGCTAATTGCAGATACTTATTTTGGAAAAACGACTGTTAGCACGGAGATGTTACCAGAAGATGCTGCTGATTTAAAGAAGATTACTTCCCGTATTGACCTTCCGATTAATGGACAGCCAATCAATATGAAGTTATATGTTGGTCCAAATGAGTTTAATCGTTTGGCGGCTTACGATGCAGAATTGGAAGATATTATTCCATATGGTCGAAGTATTTTTGGTACGGTAAATCGATGGATTATTCGACCATTGTTCAATTTACTAAATGGATGGATTGCGAGTGCAGGTTTGGTCATTTTCTTATTGACGTTGGTTATCAAAGTGGTATTATATCCATTGACTTATAAAATGTTGTATTCTCAATCTAAGACGCAAGTTTTAAAACCTAAGATTGAAGCGGCCAAAGCCAAAGTAGGCGATGATCCACAAAAGCAGCAGATGGAAACCATGAAGTTGTACCGAGAGTATGGCGTGAACCCGATGGGAGGTTGTTTTCCTGTCTTATTACAGATGCCGATTTGGATTGCGTTATATCGTTTCTTCCCAGCGTCCATTGAATTTAGACAAGCTTCTTTTTTATGGGCGACAGATTTATCGAGCTATGATGTTTTTACATATTTGCCTTTTGAGATTCCTTTTTATGGTTCGCACGTTTCGATGTTTACGCTCTTATGGGCCGTTACGACGGTGATCTATACTTGGTATAATTCAAAGAGTATGGATATGGGGGCTATGGCGAATAACCCAATGATGAAATATATGCAATATTTTATGCCGGTGATGTTCCTATTTTTCTTTAATAGTTTTGCTTCGGGATTAAGTTGTTATTTGTTCTTTAGTAATGTTTTAAATATTGGACAAAATGTAATTACGAAGGAAGTAATTATTGATAAAAAGAAGATTGAAAAAGAATTGGCGGAGCATCATAAAAAACCTAAAAAGAAAGGTGGCTTTCAAGAACGGTTGTCTAAAGTTTTAGAGGAACAAAAGAAATTGGCCGAAAAACAACAGAAAAAGAAAGGGAAATAAG
>JALZUU010000661.1 GCA_023300665.1 Saprospiraceae bacterium
ACAAAGAGATTTTTTAGAACTACATATGGCGAAAGCCTTTCCGATAGAATTTTACTTTGATCCCAAAGATTATGTATGCTACGAAGAGTTGTCTAGGCTCGATAGATATCTACGTGACAATCATAACAGCAGTCTGCTAACCAAACGTTTTGAAGAAGGAGAACAGTTTAATGAGCTGGAGTACCTTCTTCATGGGAAAGAATTAAAATTGTTTGATAATCAATGGTTAGACCTGCTTGAGTTTATTGATCGTTTCTTTTTTTATGTTGAAAAAATAGAGGAAAAAGGCTTTGTAATTGTTAATAATCCACGGCCATTTATAACAAAAGATATTCCAGAATCTATCCGTCCTAGTGGAGTATTCTATTCGCACGAGGATGCCCAAGAAGAAATTCTTTGGTATGTCGAAAAGAATTTTAAATTTTTTAAGACTTTTGATTTAGTAGGAAGGATTGACGAAGCTTCCTTAACCGAAGAAACCCACCGCCTTCTTGAGAAGCACCCTGAATTTACTTATATCGATACCAGTCAAGGTTTTGGAGGACTCTTTACCAGTGATTTAGGTTTAGCGGAAATAGAAGATGGCGCAAAAATTATTTTAGAGTTGTTAGCTAGTTTGAAGGATACAAATCCTGATACGACCCTAGTGCCATTTGAGATTGTTAAGCTGTAAGTTTGTCTAAGATTTAGTTTGTCGAATTTCTCTTTTTTACTTCGTCATTATTTTCCCTCTCAACCAAAAAATGCATTTGTTCTGCTCTTTGAAATTACCTTTACAAAAGGTGTTTATTACCAAAAAATAGAAAAAATATACTGTTTTAAGGTATTTTATTATTGTTTTTCGATAATTTATTGTAGATTTGTTATTATTAAGTAATAAATAAAACAATTATGAATTCATCGAAAGCTTTATACACCACACTGAATGCCTTGATCTTTTTGGTTATTTTGGTCATAGGAGTTATGTTGATTTTTACGGGTTTATCAATCGCAGGATTTGATTTCGATTTTGTCAAATTAACTGATACAAGGTCAATTTCTGAAATCAGCGGATTACATTATTTATTAATAGGGCTTAACTTAATCCTGTATCTTGTTTTTATCTATGGTCTGATAAAACTTAGAACGGTGGCCAGTTTATTTCTAAATAATACCTACTATGATCCCGAATTAGGAAAGAACATTGATCTATCAGGGAAGAGCTTTGTGCTAACTGGAATTTTTTGGTGGATTGTTGATGGATTGAGTTCCTTTTTTCTTAACCACCATATATCCATAGGTGTTAGTGAAAAAACTTTCGTTTATCTTTTTATTATTGTGATTGGATTGTTTTTTATCCTTGCAGGTAAATTATTCGACAATGCCTATACGCTTAAAAGCGAAAATGATTTAACAATCTAATATGGATATTATTGTAAATTTAGACGTGATGCTAGCCAAACGTAAAATGAAAAGCAAAGACCTGGCACAAGCCATTGGAATCACGCCAGCCAACTTATCCATCCTAAAATCAGGCAAGGCAAGAGCGATTCGGTTTTCTACTTTGGCCGCGATTTGTAATGAATTAGATTGTCAACCAGGAGATATTTTAGTTTATGAGGAGTAGGGTGGATGTGGTTGACTTTTGAATGAGATAGAATTATTGCAAAATAAAAATGACCAAAAAAACTTTAAACTAAATACACTACCAGATACCGTTTTAAGAATCCTAGCTTAACTTTTTACTTGCTCGCAGTTTTGGCAAAGCTAGCAAGTAAAGTTTACCTCTAGCTTTGCGAACTCCGCGAGTTGGCCAAGCGCCTAAGCAAGAGTTCTTAAAGCGAATAGTCCGCCCGCTGATCTCTCAATGACCATACGTTCAAGCGCATTGAATTTGCTTTTGAATTTGTCCTAGCCATTGAAAAAGGTATATGGTGATAAGGATAAAATAGTATATTTATGATGCTTCCTGTTTATTCAGTTTTTTTCATTATTACTTTAATTCAATGGAAAATTATCATCATTACTAAAGATAATTTGGACTAAAACTAAAAGCTCATTCCCTCGAAAAATTTCCTAATCAATTCAAATCGATAAAGGAATTATGGAATTATATTTTTTAATTTAAAAACATTTTAAAAGGAATGACAAACCATAAAAATAGCGCAGTTTTTTATAATCTTTATCTTTTAATTGCAGCTATTTTCTGGGGGATGAATTTTCATTTTGCAAAATTTATGCTGAACGAAAGTTCTTTTGCAGAATCAGGAACTTGGCGCTATATTTTTGGCGTAGTTCCCTTAATAGTATTCAGTTGGAATACCATTAAAACGACCAATTTTAAGTTACTTCCAATTAAAGGAATTCTTCTGATTGGCTTTGTCGGTTTATTTGGTTTTAATATTTTCTTTTTTATGGGGCTTCAATATACCTCTTCATTGAATGCAGCATTAATAGTGAGTTTGAATCCCATCACAACCATTTTTTTATCAAAAGCAATTTTAAAAACCAAACTGACAAAGCATCATATTTTAGGGGCTTCCATTTCATTAATAGGAGTCTTGTTTTTAGTTACAAAAGGGAATATCAGCAACTTCTCAATGGGCAAATTGAATATTGGCGACTTTATGATTCTTATTGCTAATTTTTTATTCGGCCTGCACCATGTTTGGGTAAAGCAATATAGAGGACAAGTATCAAATCAGCAATTTACCACTTTTACCAATGTAATTTGTTTGGTTGGGTTTCTCTTTTTGATTTCTTTCCATGAAAATGGTATTACCATCGATCATTCCAATATGTATTGGATAAATGCCATTGGTATTGGTTGTTTTGGTACGGCATTGGCCTATATTCTATGGAATGAAGGAGTCTATCGAATTGGAGCAAACAAAGCTGGAATTTTTATGAATATGGTTCCTTTGGCAACTGCAATAACAGGATTTTTTTTAGGGGATTCTTTCGAATTCTTTCATCTAACGAGCGGATTTTTAATTCTATTCGGTATATTCGTTTTTAAACGTTAGGATAATTTTTTCCAAGAATTAATAAGCGTGAAATAAAGCGAATAAATCTATCTGCCCACCTTACAACTATATTCTCATTCTAGAGAATTGAATTTTTCCTTACCCTTGAAAAAAAATTTCTACCCTAAAGATATTGTCGTATATTTATGATTGTTCATGTCTATCTTGATTTTGAGTGGAGGAGGGAATAATCGAGATAAGAAAGAACTGATTGTGTTTCGTGGGACTAAGTTTTATTCAAAAAAAAATGAAAAACAAAGAAATAACCCAAATACGAATGTATGTTCCTGAAGAGAAATCAACAGGAACTTATGATGTAATTAAAATTTCTGATTGTATATATGAATTGACAAGTAACGATCCATTCAATGAGTCTCTATGTTTTGGTACGACTATCGAGGTGGAAGCTGAAAAAATCGAAGAAGAAGGGCAAAATAATTTTGTGTTTAAAAAAATCCATACCAAATCTGAGTATAAACTTGAAATTCTTTTTTTACCAATAGAATTAAATCAATCGGAATTGCAAATTGTGGGAGAAATGATAATTAATGAAGGTGGATTTTGGGAAGTGATTTTCGGTGGTATGGGTTATGTTAACCTGCCTAAGAAGTCAAAATTAGATGTGATTGAAGAACTAAATATACTTATAAAGAGAAAAAAGAATTAATAAACAAACATGGCAAAAAATCAAGGAATTAAGTATTCCGTAATCACCGTTGCATTAGCTGGATTTCTATTTGGATTTGATACCATCGTGATCTCTGGTGCAGACCAACCCATTCAAAAACTTTGGAATACTGGAGATTGGTTTCATGGTATTTTTATCATGTCGATGGCACTTTGGGGAACCGTATTCGGCGCTTTATTAGGAGGGATTCCTTGTGATAAATTTGGGCGTAAAACCACCTTATTTTGGATTGGAGTTTTGTACTTAGTTTCCGCCTTAGGTTCTGGCTTAGCCACGAGCCCTTATCTTTTTTCCTTTTTTCGATTTATTGGTGGACTTGGCGTGGGTGCTTCTTCCGTAGCAGCACCGATTTATATTTCTGAAATTGCTCCAGCTAAAAAAAGAGGGAGTCTTGTTGCCACTTATCAATTCAATATTGTCTTTGGAATATTAATCGCTTTTTTCTCTAACTATTTGATCGGGCAATACATGGGCGATCACGCTTGGCGTTGGATGCTTGGAATAGAAGCCGTTCCAGCACTCATTTATTGCATCATGATTTTAGGAATCCCTAACAGCCCTAGATGGTTATTGCTTAAAGGGAACGATGAGGGCAAAGCAAAAAAAATCCTTCAACAATTAGACCCGCACGGAGATATAGAGGAACGAATTGCAGCAATAAAAAACACTGTTTTAAAAACCAAAAGCAACTTCTTTTCTGGATCCTATAAAAAGCCTATTATGTTGGCTTTTTTATTGGCCTTTTTCAATCAAGTTTCTGGTATCAACTTTATCCTTTATTATGCACCAAGAATTTTTGAAGCGGCAGGAATTGATCAAAGCAATACCTTAATTGCCTCTGTACCGATTGGAGTAGTAAATCTTATTTTTACTTTATTAGGAATGTATTTAATTGATAAAATGGGTCGAAGACAATTAATGACCATCGGCTCAATTGGTTATATTATTACCTTGCTTGGTGTAGCTTGGTCTTTTTATAGTGGGGCAGAAGGTTGGATGGTGGTTTTCTTTATTAGTGCCTTCGTGGGAGCGCATGCTATTGGTCAAGGTGCCGTGATTTGGGTGTTTATTTCAGAAATATTCCCTAACTCTGTTCGTGCCAATGGGATGTCCTTAGGAAGTGGAACACATTGGGTTTTTGCGGCCATCATTACGATGATCACGCCTGCGGTGTTGTCTGCTTTTGCTCCCGTTACAATATTTATGTTTTTTGCTGTTATGATGTTTTTGCAATTAATTTGGGTACGAACAAAAATGCCAGAGACGAAGGGAAAAAAATTAGAAGAAATTGAATTAGAACTAGAAGCTGTTTAAGAATGTTCACAAAAGGTGAGGATAAGTGCTTGATAATGTGGTCGATGCTCATTTTTCTCTGTCCCGAATGCTTTCGGGAGAGATAAAAATAGCAGAAGATCCACGTTATCAATGACTTGTCCGTAACCATTGTGCCTGCCTGCCAGAGG
>JALZUU010000662.1 GCA_023300665.1 Saprospiraceae bacterium
TCCGATAAAAGTTGCTGTTGATAAAACTGGGCCAGGAGTTACTTGTCCTACTGCGATGGCTTCTACTAAATCTGGGTGTGTTAGCCAGCCCATTTGTTCAATCAATTCTCCATCGAGATAAGCAAAAAGTACATAGCCACTTCCAAAAAGAACGGCACCTACCTTTAGGAAAATAAAAAATAATTTCCATTTTGAATAAGGAATAGCAGCAGCGGCAGAAAAGAAAAGTAAGGGCGCAATACTGCTATTTAATTGTTTTCTATTGGTGGCAAGATGAAAGAGTAAAACCAAAATTCCCGCAGCTAAAATACAGAGAATTTCATTGACTCCTAAATAAGAAACCACAATCACGGCAACACCTATAAAAGCTAAAAATTGGGTCTTAACCGCCTTTTTTCCCAGCTTAAGAATTGCTCCTACAATAAAGGATAGTACGGCAGCTTTGATTCCATTGATGATCGGTACAACCCAAGCGATTTCACTAAATTTTTCAAAAAAAACAGCGACAGCCAAAGTCAATAAAACCGCTGGAAAAATAAAACTCATACCCGCCACAAAAAGCCCCATGGCACCTCCACGATGGTAACCACAATGCATGGTCATCTCGGTCGAGTTTGGTCCAGGGATCAGATTCGTGGCTCCCATATAATCGAGGAACTCTTCGGTGGTAAGCCATTTTTTTTGTTCGACAAGATCTTCTTGCATCATGGCGACATGTGCAGCAGGGCCTCCAAAGGCTACAAATCCAAGGCGTAGGAAATATTGGAAAATTTCTTTCATAGTTGTTTGGTTTTTATCAATTCTAAAAAGAGGTCTTATCTTAAAAAAGATAAGACCTCTTGATCAATTAAAGGAGTAGATTTAAATAACTAGACTATTCCTTTTTGTTTTATCTTAAATTTCGCCGATTACAGCTTCGGTTACATTGATGATATGATCACCCACTTTTTCTAATGAAGAGAAAAGGTTGTTGTAGACCATTGCTGTTTTGGAGTTATAATCTGCAGTTCCAATCTTTTTATTGTTCTCTTCTCGTAATTGATCACGCATCGCGTTAATTGCTTTTTCAGCAGCTTCCGCTTCCTCTTTACTAACATTATCGTAGCTAGGTGTGTTCAAGTTTCTCACCATAATTTCGAAAGCCTGATCTACTTTTTCGATCATCTTATTGATGTTCTCTCGTTGTTCTGGTAAGAAATAATCTTTCTCTTCAATCTTACGTTCCACGGCTTTAGAAATTTGGAAATAAATATCCCCAATTCTTTCAAGATCGTTACAAATGTTTAGAATAGAACGAAGTCTTAAACTAGTCTTTGGCGTAATCTTTTGATTAGAAAGCTTGGTCATATATTCGGTAATCTCAATTTCAAGTCTATCCGTAATTTTCTCATACTTCTTCAGTTTTTTCAACATTTTCTTCTGCTCTTTAGCATCTGTTGAATTAATTAAAGTCTTTGAAAATACAGACATTCTAGATGTAATTTCACCAAAATGTGCTACTTCTTTTTGAAGCTCAATGGTCGCTAATTCTGGCGTACGCACTCCTGCTGAACCAATAAATTTCAATTTACCTTCGCTATCTTCATCTTCTGCACTACCAGGCACTGTTTTGATGGCCATTTTGACAAGCCATGGAACAAACCCAATCAGTAATATAACATTGATGATGTTAAAGGTCGTATGAAAAGCTGCCAATATATAGGTATTCAAGATATCCTCAGCTTTCAAATCTGCCGTTTTTATCTTTTTATTGCTTTCAAAAATGCTACTAAAGTTTTCCACGAAAGTGGTCAAAAATTCAATCACCCAAGGAAGTAGAATGACCATCCATAAAACCCCAATAATATTAAACATGGAGTGAATTCTGGCAGAGCGTTTTGCTTCCGTATTTCCAACAAGCGATGCTATTTCTGCGGTAATAGTCGTTCCGATATTTTCTCCAAGTACCATTGCTGCTGCTACTTCAAGGGGAAGCCATCCAGCGTATACTAACGTCAAAGTAATGGCCATCGCCGCACTGGAAGATTGTACAATAACGGTAACCAAGGCGCCGAGCATTACAAAACCTATTCTAGAAAAAATTCCATACTGCGCAAACCCTTCAATCCATGCCAAGGTGTCTTCTCCTAAATCAGGAACAGCTCCTTTTAGGTAGGAAAGTCCTAAGAATAGAATTGCAAAACCGATCAAAAATTCCCCCCAATATTTCAGTTTTCCTCTGCCACTAAAAAGCATTGGTACTCCAATCGCAAAAAGAGGAATGGAATAGGCACTCAGTTTTACTTTAAACCCAAGGATCGCAATAATCCATCCAGTAACCGTGGTACCGATATTCGCCCCCATCATAATACCCGCAGATTCGATAAGGGTTAATAAGCCAGCATTTACAAAACTAACCGTCATCACGGTGGTAGCGGAAGAAGACTGAACCAAGGCAGTAATCAAGAATCCTGTAAAGACTCCCAAAAATCTGTTTTTGGTCATAGATCGTAATATATTTCTGAGCATTGAGCCTGCGGCTCTTTGAATACCATCACTCATCATCTTCATACCGTAAATGAAGAAACAAAGTGCTCCGGCAATTTCAATCACATCCCAAAATCCAAATTCCATAGTAGAGGTTTTTAAAAGGTTATAAATATATTTTCTGTCAAAAATTTAAAAGTGAATATCAACTTGTGCTCTGATCAATAACTCATCATCTCCTCCATCCTTTTTGATCAGCGAATAATCTGTTTGTATTTTTAATTTATGTCCAACAATATACTTTGAGAATCCTAAAGTATAATGCGTTTCATCATTTGAAACACCCTCATCAGGGTTAATATCTGTAAATCTAAAGGCTATTTCGTAGTCTTTTTTCAATAAATAGCCAACCTGCGCATTGAATCCAGTACCGGTGAAGAATGTTCCAATTTCTTCCCCTGAATCATCAAAAATAAACGGATTATTATTCTCCGCTCGCTTATCGGCATATTCCATCATGACGGAAAGACCTTGATATTTAAACATTAGGTCAGCAAAAAAGGTATTCAAATCTCTTCCGAAAAAATCTCCATTAGTATCTTGAATAAAGCTTCCTAATTGACCTCTTTCACGAACGGCATTTTGATTAAATTCGTAAGTCAACCCGATGGCTAACTTTGGCGTTTTTTCTCTTTTTAAATCTGCTCCAACATAATCACCTTTAGAAGCAAAATTACCCATTGGTAGGAAGTCCACATGGAAAGTATAATTTGCTCCATCAAAATCTCCTTCGGTAACGTTTCGACCTTCTCCTTGCGTCAAGGCAAAAGTAGATTTAATTACTGATTTTCCTGCTTTAAATTTATGTTTGAGCTGTAGTCCTAAATCTCGATCAATATTAAAGCGAGAGTTTAATCGAGATCGATCTACAAATTGAAGATTTCCTGAAGAAACCACTCGTTCTCTATTACCTGGAAGTTTTCGTTGACCAATCAGAACAGAAAATCCTTTATAGAAATTATATTCAACAGAAGCATCTAGTAAAAAATTCGGTGCATTTCGAAATGGATCGGTATTCCCTCCACTAATATCTCGATTGGTAAGTCCTAGCTCAAATTTAAATTTAAGCTTAGGATTTAGGGCCCAACCATCAAATTTTAGTCTAGAACGTCGAATTAAAAATCCACCATCAAAATCTTCAGCACCTGAGAGCTGATCATCTTCCAAATTAAAACTACCTGTATAAAGGCTTTGGAATCTAAATCCGAATTTTATATGATAGGTAGAATCTTTTCCCACTACTTGGAGTCCTTTACCAAATTTTTGAGGAAGAAACTGAGCAGAAGCGGTAGATACGAATCCTGCTAGGATGATACTTAAAAGGATTATCTTGTGAATCATTGGATTATTTTTCGAGTCCAAAATTAATAATGTTTAATAGTTTTAAAAAAATAGTTAAGTGTCTGATTTTCAGTGATTTAAAAAACAACTCACTGAACTTCCTTTCACTTTTATTACAATTGCAAATCTAAGCCAATCATGTTAACTTAATGTTAATAATGAATTAAGTCCTTATTAAATATTTAAGGGAATGTTAAGAATAGAACCAGTTTAAAAATTAGGGCGCAAATTAGTAATTGTGCATAAATAGTGGTAATTCTTGAATGGTCTTTATATAAATTGTCTCTACAAGGACTCTTGAAAGAAAAAATAGCGCTTCCAGACTTGGAAGCACTATTTTTCTTTTAGAAATTTTTGATAATTATTTAATAACCCACGAATCTGTTCGGCTGCCACAGGATTGGCTGAGTGGACTTTGAACTGGAGATTTATTAAATCTAACCCTGATTCATAGACCAACCACTTTGTAGCCGCATAACCATCTGGGGCCACGACTCCATCTGCATCTAGTCCGAGATCATTATCGAAACTGATATATTCAGGTAATCCATTCTTTTTGATATAATCTACAAAGGCATCATAAGATCGTACCACATCGAAGTTTGGAATTTCTGATGGGTCGTAAACCATATCTACGGTTCGGATGTCGTCTAAGAATAATTTTTTCAATTTTATTTTTTTAAATAAAATAGGGAGATGGTTCCGCTTAGAAAGATCGAGAATATCCCAATAAACTAATCTCCAACCACAAACTCCAAATCATGCGCCTCTTTCACCGTAGGCATTTC
>JALZUU010000663.1 GCA_023300665.1 Saprospiraceae bacterium
TCAACGATTCAACGATTCCCATCTTTCTACATTAACAACCCATTAACAACCACCCGCCCACCAAAGCCTTTTTCTAAATACTCTATAAGGTGTAGGTAGTTGATCTTAAGATTTTCTAATGATTCATAGACAACTATTTATAAGACAGTATTGTCGAAAACATAAATTATTAATTATGAAAAAATTAGTATTCCTTTTGAGTTTTCCCTTTTTAATTTTGGCCTGTGCTAATGATGATTCTCATAAAAGTTTTAGCAAGACTATAGAATTTTTGGCTAAACCAGAGATGGCTCCAAATATTGATAAAGACATGATAGCAGAAGCAGAACCAACCAGCTTTGATCAATCATCCTCAATTCTTAATACAAAAAATTCAAAAAATAACCGTAAAATACTACGTACGGTCAATACTCGATTTCAAACCGAAGACCTAGATGCCACCACTACCTACTTGGAGCAACTAACCAAAGAGTTTAATGGCTATGTAACTAATATGAATCACACCCATTTAAACAACCGAATGCAGGTAAGTATTCCTTCAGAGAATTTGGATGCCTTTATGGAGGGACTAAAATCTCGTTCGATAAATACCGATTATACTCGGATTAACGGAGAGGATGTAACCGAGGAGTTTCATGATATTTCTACTCGTCTAAAAACCAAAAAAGAAGTACAACGACGGTACAAAGAGATTCTTCGAAATCGGGCTCAAACCATTGATGAGATTTTGAGTGCAGAAGAAAAAATTCGAATAGTGCAAGAGGAAATTGAAGCCATCCAAGGTCGTCTAAGATTTATAAATACACGGGAGACAATGAGTCAAGTGCACATTGATGTTTATGAGATTATTCCTCCTGTTAAAAAGCCGGAACCTTACGTGGCTACTTTTTTTAGTAAAATAAAATCAAGCTTTATGAATGGTTGGGAATGGATTCAAGGATTGATCATTGGAGTAGTTGGAATTTGGCCCATGTGGTTTGTTTTGGGATGCTTACTCTATTTTAGAAAATCATTGGTGGAGGTTTTTAGAAAGCAGGTATAAGACTTATTGATAAAATCAGTGGTATATTAAGCGGAGTTTTAGCTGAATAAAATTAATTATTTAGCTAAAACTTCTGTTTTACCTAATATTTTAAAAGCAAAATAAGAAAGCATCTTAACAAGATCGTCGTTAAGATTTTTTCCATCAGATAGACTAGAAAGCTTTGGGAGGTGTTCTGCAAAATAAATTTGATTATTGGCCATCTCGAATAGATTGCTAGATAGGCTAACGCTATATGGAAATTTTGGATCTATTTCTAAAATGATGTCAGCCACTAATTTTACCAATGATTTATAGGAATAAAATAGACCTGCCTTGTTCTCGTCATCTACATCATGGATATGATAGGCTTTTCCACCTTCTTTGATGACAACTTTATGTAAAATATGTTCATTAATATACCTGTTACATGGATTTTCGTGGGTTGCATTGACCAGATTTTGAATGGCTATTTTTAGTTTCCGCTCTGGATTTTCAATATTTCTACTATTAATTTCAATTAAATACTTCACCCATTCCCAATACCAAGAACTTAAGAAGAGTAGCATAAAATGTTTATTCTCAAAATAGCGATAAATAGACTTTTCTGTAGAATTGATCGCTTTAGCTAGCTTTTTAAAGGTAAATGCTTCAAATCCTAGTTCATCGAACAGTATGATACTATGCTCAATCATTTTCTTTCCCAACTCCGAATCTTGCGGATCTTTAAGAAAAAGACGGTCATTTAAGTTAAATTTTATCTCCAAATTGAACAGTTTTAATTTATTTGTGTTCTCACTTACTGTAATTAGTCCCAATATATGAAACATTTATGACAAACTTACGATAAATAGAGATAGTAATACTGTCTTTTTTGTTATATTTGCAGTAAATTTGTAAAAATCCACGAAAGTGGAGCATCATATACTTTTAATAAAACATGAATAGATTTATTCTCATTGCCGCATTTTTTGGTTTCTTACTTGCTACGGAGTTGGTTGTTACCGCTTTAGCAGCAGAGGCTTTTGGTATTTGCATGATGGACTCAGTAGCGGATGGTGAAGCTGAAAATGATTCAAAAGAAAAATCTGAAGAGGTTAATAAAATAGAAATTTTGTTGGCTTGTTCCTTTGAAGTAGAGGATGTTTTTCAACGGTCTTTGATTTCTAAAGAAAGACCTGTTTTTTCAAACCCTTTTCTTGACGAATCTACACCGCCTCCCCAGGTGTAAAATTCTTTTTTCTCAAAACTTATCAATAAAATTAATTGCTAGTGCGATTAATGATTTACAAACAGATCTAGTTTGTATGGAACGTCTTTTTTTTGGGAAGAATAAAGGAATAAATTATTCTTTTATTGAAACCTAATAAATTAATTAAAAAAAATAAAATGAGTACAGATAATAATTCAACATCCTTTTTTGGAAATATTAAAAGTGATTTACCAGCCAGTGTGGTGGTATTTTTCGTGGCATTGCCATTGTGTTTAGGAATTGCTTTGGCGAGTGGAGCGCCACTTTTTTCTGGTTTAATTGCTGGAATCGTTGGAGGTATCGTGGTTGGGGCCTTAAGTGGATCAGCCATTGGAGTAAGTGGACCGGCTGCAGGATTAGCAGCGATTGTATTAACGGCTATCGGGACTTTAGGAGGTTTTGAAAATTTCCTATTAGCGGTTGTTTTAGGAGGTGTAATACAATTGGGTTTTGGTATTTTAAAAGCAGGAGTCATTGGCTACTATTTTCCTTCTTCTGTTATTAAGGGAATGTTGACTGGGATTGGTATTATTATCATTCTTAAACAAATTCCTCACTTTTTTGGATATGATGTAGTTGCTGAAGGAGACTTTGCTTTTCTTCAAGCAGATGGTCAAAATACTTTTTCTGAATTTGCTATGTTACTAAAAAATATCAGTATTGGGCCAACAATCATTGCGATTATTGGATTAGCTATTATGTTATTTTGGGATAAAGTATTATCCAAAAAAGCCAAGTTTTTCAAAATTGTACAAGGACCATTTGTTGCAGTAGTTTTAGGAATTATCTATTTCAACGCAACTAAAGGTACTGCTTATGCTATTGATTCAAGTCACTTAGTGAATGTTCCAATTCCTTCTGATTTTGATTCTTTCTTGGGTCAATTTAGTTTTCCAAATTTTGCTGGAATTACTAATCCTGCCATTTGGGTAACTGCTTTTACTATTGCTTTAGTAGCTAGTTTGGAAACGTTATTGTGTGTGGAAGCAACTGATAAATTAGATCCTGAAAAAAGAGTAACGCCAACCAACCGGGAGCTGATGGCACAAGGAACTGGAAATATTATTTCAGGATTGATTGGTGGATTACCAATTACTCAAGTAATTGTAAGAAGTTCTGCTAATATTCAATCAGGAGGTAAAACGAAAGCTTCGGCCATTATTCATGGTATGTTGTTATTAATTTCAGTGGTATTAATTCCAGGATTATTAAATATGATTCCATTGTCAGTATTAGCTGCGATTCTTTTAATTGTTGGATTTAAATTAGCCAAGCCGGGATTATTCAAAGTAATGTATGGACTTGGATGGAAACAATTTGTACCTTTTATGGTTACTGTATTAGGAATCGTATTTACCGATCTATTGGTTGGTATCGGAATGGGATTGGCAGTTGGTATAGTGATCATTTTAATCAAAAGTTACCAAAACTCTCACTTCTTACATGTGGAAGATAATAGTAATGGACGTCATAAAATTAAGATGACCTTGGCAGAAGAAGTAACCTTTTTTAACAAAGGAGCTATTCTAAATGAACTAGATAGTCTTCCATCAGGTACTTTCTTAGAATTAGATGTAAGAAAAACAAGATATTTAGATAATGATATTATTGAAATATTAGAAGATTTTGCGTTCAAAGCGAAGAACAGAAATATTGATATTAAACTAATTTCGGAACGAGGAACCATAGAGAATCCACCGAGTTTTATTGAGTTCTTCCGCTTGACTCCAAAGCCTGAATTACAAGAAAAAAGTAATCTAGTTTTATCTGAAAAATAAACAAGTTTAAATAAATTAATTTTGATGATTAATAAAATTTTAAAGCAATTGGTAACAGTATCAGCAATGGTACTGTTGCCCATTTTATTGGTAGGTCAAGATAGTAATCTTGGTAATTGGCTCATTTATATTGGCAGTAAAAAAGTGAACGATCGATGGAATATTCACAATGAAGTTCAATATCGAAATTATAATGCTATCGGTGATCTGGAACAACTTTTACTTCGAACAGGAGTTGGTTATAATTTAACACCAGGAAACAATAACTTCTTATTAGGTTATGGTTTTATTCGTAGTGAAAATTATGTAAATGCGGATGATAAAGTAGTCGTAAATGAACATCGAATATTTCAGCAATTTGTTACTAAACATAAAATCAGTAAATTAAAAGTGCAGCATCGTTATCGTTTTGAACAACGATTTGTAGAAGATGATTTTAGAATGCGTTTTCGTTATTTTTTAGCAGCTAATTATCCACTTACGATGCCTTCCGAAGAAAAGACGCAAGAGTGGTATTTATCGGCTTATAATGAAGTTTTTCTTAATTCAGAAGTATCTGTTTTTGATCGAAATCGCCTTTACGGAGGAGTTGGCTGCCGGGTTAATAAAAATTTGCGGCTAGAACTTGGCTATATGAATCAATTCTTTCCGGGGGAAGGTAACGGACGTGATCAAATCAATTTGATTGGGTTTGTTAATTTTTAATTTCTTGCATTGCTTTGAAGCAATTTAAAAAGGCGAGCAATCTTATCGATTACTCGCCTTTTTATTTTAAAAAAAAGTCTAAAATATCAATAAGGTTCCCCAGTAAAACTACTGATCTTTGGAACTGGATTTCCAGAGATTCTTCGCCAGGTATTAATCTGTCCAATATGGGTAAGAATATCTGCAAATGGACCATTAATTAGATACCAAAAAGGGTAGTGGGTATCCACTCTTTTTAGATATATCGAGACCTTATTAAGGTCTTCCGCTGTCAAGGTTTTCAAGTATTGGCTGAATTCTTGGCACAAAGAAAGTGTTTCAATTCTATAATCTTCAAACCCTGAGAAAGATGATTTTTTAGTGAAATCTAATTGAAAAGCAGTACCCGTCCAAGCGACCAACTTGTAAATATGATCCATCAATTCCATCATATTCATACTTCCTTCAATTGGGCAAAAATCAATTTCTTTTTGCGTAAAACCTTCTGTTGCTACTCGATATCTAAATCCTATTCCATCGACTAAACGAGCTAAAATATTTCCTTCAGATAAATCTTTTGGTGGCGATGGCAGTGTTTGATAAGGTGTCATATTCTAATAATTTATTCTTCTAACATCCAAGTATTACCGTTATAATCTTCCCATTCTATAATTCCAATACCCTTCAGAAATACCATTCTTTTAGGCGGAATGATTACCCCTTCAGGAATATTTTCAAATGAAATGGTCTCCATAATAATTGCTGGACTATTTAGCCCATTATAAAAAAAACTTGGTTGAAAACTAACCTCGTAATTATCTGGAAAATCCGTGTCAATGACATTTGTATCTCCATCAAGTATGGCAACAGAAGCGTTTATTCCAACGCGATTGGCAATAATTCTAACTTCATTTGGAGCTATCACAAAAATACTGATGAAGGTTTGGAAATTGTCAGGATGAATGTCTTCTGGGAAAGCTAGATTGATCGATTGTAGTTCACATTGTGCTTGACGATCATCCACTCTACAACCAGTAAGATCTTGAACATTGCGATTATAAGTACGCTCTACTGTGATCATTGCTACAGAATCCTCACTATTTTTATATGGTATTACTTGTCCTACACTATCAAAAGGTATGATCCAATCTTGAAGATTTTCACCGACGCCAAAGACGGTCAAGTCCATCGTTGGAATCGGATCTTCATCCAAAGAACATCCAGTAAAAATGGATCCAATTATAAGGAAGAAGAATAAAAATATTCGAATATTTCTCATGTCTGTTTTTTTACAAATATAATCTAAGTCTAAGTCCTATGCAAAGAAGCTGTTTAAGAATGTTCACATACTATTTGAACATTTGCGGGCTTGTGGCTACTCTCCGGCGGTACTGCCGGAGCTGGGAGGCAGCAAATGGAAGAGATGTCCAGTAGTATGGTGCTTAATTTAAACAGCTTCAAAGTAAAAAAGAACTGTTCGGAAACTAATCGTCCTGTTTTTTTGTATTTTCTTTTGTGGAGGTAATACATAAAGAGGATTCACGAATTTTCTCCACCTAAAAAGGAATAAAGAAAGAAAAATGACTCGTTCAAAAAAATATGCTAGGAGTTTACACGCTAAGATTAGTCTTGGAACTACTTCTGATGACCGGTTTATGCCAGATGGATATCTTTCTTCTTTTTCTAAAATGAAACAGTTGATTTTAACAGAAAAGTTAGATGGACAAAACAACTGCTTTAATAAATATGGTGTTTTTGCGAGGTCACATACTGCACCAACTCAACATCCTTGGGACAAACCTTTACGTGATCGTTGGGAATTAATCAAAGGTGAATTAGATGACCTTGAGATTTTTGGTGAAAACATGTATGGCATTCATTCTATCGGGTATACTGGTTTAGAATCTTATTTTTATGTTTTTGGTATTCGAGAAAAAGATACTTGGTTGTCTTGGGAAGCGGTTAAATTTTATGCTGCTTTGCTTGATTTTCCAACCGTACCTGAGTATGAAATTCAAACTGAGTTAAACACTTTTTTTCAACCAAAACTTTCTGAAAATAAAGTCTTAGAAAATTGGTTAACTGCTAATTTAGGCAAGTCTTGGTTAGAAAGTGTAGAAACCTCAGGATTGCTTGGAGGCTTTGATCCATTGACCAAAAAATCATGTTCCGAGGGGTTTGTCATTAGAAATGCAGCCGCTTTTAAAACCAATGAAGGAGACATTCAAGTAGCAAAAAATGAGTTTAATAATTTGTTTAAACTCGTTCGCGCTGCTCACGTCAAAACAGATGTACACTGGTCCAAAACTTGGAAACCCGCAGCACTCTTAGATTATGCAAAATATAAATGGTTCGGCCACGAGTACCTAGGAAATCCATAAAGACAAGGTAAAGACACCGTAAAGACAATTCACGTAAAGAAAGACACCGTAAAGACAATTCATGAATTGTCTCTACCGCAAAAGGCCTAAAATCAACAAATCAACATCTCAACCATGTGGAAATTCCCAACATACCAAATCAATCATCCACTTGACTGGTCTCTCTTGTCAGCTACTTATCCTTGGATAGCCGAAATGAAGGACGTTCCTCAAGATCCAATTTGGCATGCAGAAGGAGATGTTTATACCCATACAAAAATGGTGGTCGAAGCACTGATTGGTTTACCAGAATTTAAAGCGCTATCAGATCAAGATAAACATATTTTGGTCACGGCTGCTTTAATGCACGATATAGAAAAGCGGTCGACAACGATGGAAGAGGAAGTGGACGGTCAGATCAGAATCATATCTCCAAGACACGCTAAAAAAGGAGAATTTACAGTAAGAAAAATGCTGTATACCACCTTTTCAACTCCGTTTAAAATTAGAGAACAGATTTGCAAGTTAGTACGATTACATGGGCTACCGCTTTGGGCGATTACCCAAGAGAATCCTGCTAAAGAAGTTATTTATGCGAGTACGGTGGTTAATACCGAACATCTTGCGATGTTGGCAAAGGCAGATGTTTTAGGTAGAATTTGTCCAAATCCGGAAGAGGTTTTACTAAAGATTGATCTCTTTGAAGAACTCTGTTTAGAAAATGCCTGTTTTGGAAAAGAGAAAGTTTTTAAATCAAATTATGGACGATATTTATACTTTAATAAAGAAGAAGCTTCTCCTGATTATAAGCCATTTGATGATTTGATTTGTACGGTTACGATGATGTGTGCTTTGCCCGGAAGTGGAAAAGATACCTATATTAAAAAACAATTAGATTTACCGATTCTTTCTTTAGATGATATTCGAAGAGAAAATAAAATCGCACCAACAGACAAAAAGAAAAATGGACAAGTCATTCAATTGGCAAAAGAAAAGGCCAAAGAATTTTTGCGATCGAAAGCTGATTTTGTTTTTAATGCTACCAATATTTCAACCGATATGAGAAGTCGTTGGATCAGTTTATTTACAGATTATAATGCACGGGTTAGAATTGTTTATATTGAAGTGCCTTTTAAAGTTTTAAAAAAACAAAATGCCAATCGAACTTTTAAAGTGCCAGATCAGGTGATTGATAAAATGCTTGGAAGGTTGGAAATGCCTACGGTGAAAGAGGCGCATGATTTGGAGTTTGTGGTTGGAGATTAGTTTATTGGGATATTCTCGATCTTTCTAAGCGGAACCATCTCCCTA
>JALZUU010000664.1 GCA_023300665.1 Saprospiraceae bacterium
ATTCAACAATTCAACAATTCAACAATTCAACAAAAAAGAACCCGACCTTGCAATTAAGCAAAGCCGGGTCGGATTATAATTTGGTGTTAAGTGTGTATGAAAAAAAGAATATTATTATAAAGAGAAATATTTCATCTCTGTAAATTTGTCTTTTAAGATGCCTTTTAAATCCATTACAAAAGCATTTTTATTGCAGATATTATTTAGATCTGTTTCTTCTAAGGTTAAGTATTCTTGGTGACTAACCGCGACGATTATTGCATCATAATCATTACTCAAGGTTGGTTTTAAATCCATAGCATAATGTTGTCTTACCTCTTTAGGATCCGCTACTGGATCTACAACATCTACCTGTCCGAAACGATTCATTAGTTCTTTGGCCATTTCAGCCGCTTTACTATTTCTGATATCGGTTACATTTTCCTTAAAGGTAATACCCATTACAAGTACTTTTGCTTCAGAAGGTCGCTTACCAGCTAATTCTACTTCGTGCGCCATTTTATCAGCAATCATTGCAGGCATTCCATCATTAACCTTTCTTCCAGCAGAGATCAAGATTGGATTATGACCTACTCGGATTGATTTCTGAATCAAATAATAAGGATCTACTCCGATACAATGTCCGCCAACTAAACCAGGATAGAAATTCAAGAAATTCCATTTAGTTCCTGCTGCTTTTAAAACATCAAAAGTATTTACATCAATCTTTTCGAAGATCATAGAAAGTTCATTCATCAATGCAATATTGACATCTCTCTGTGTATTTTCGACGATCTTAGCTGCTTCGGCTACCTTTAGCGTTGGTGCTCGGTGAATACCAGCAGTAATGATACTTTCGTATACATTTGCAATTACCTCTAGTGATTCTTCGTCACAACCAGAAACAATTTTAACAATCTTATCAATCGTATTTTTCTTGTCACCCGGATTAATTCGTTCTGGTGAATAACCTACTTTAAAATCTTCTACGAATGTTAATCCTGAGATTTCCTCCAAAATAGGAACACAAACTTCTTCAGTACAACCAGGATAAACAGTAGACTCAAATACTACATAGTCTCCTTTCTTTAGTACTCGTGCTACACTAGCAGTTGCACCACGTAAGGCGTTTAAATTAGGCTGGCGATATTGATCAATAGGTGTTGGAACGGCAACGACGAAAAAGCGAGCTTCTGCCATTACATTTTCTTGGTGTGAAAATTTAATCGTTTTATTTAAAAATTGCTCATCTTCTAATTCGTAAGAAGGATCTTTCCCATTCACCATCATGTTTACTTTTGCCTCGTTGATGTCAAATCCAACTACGTTGAAATGTTTGGCAAATTCAAGTGCTACAGGCAATCCTACATAGCCCAATCCTACCACTGCAATAGAAGCAGTACGGTTTTGAATCTCAGCAAATAAGTTAGTAGTTGTGGCTTCCTTTTGGGAATTTTCTTTTAATTTAACCATAGAATTGGTTAAAATTGATTTCGTGATTTCAGTCATGGAACTCTTAATTTGTTAAGTTTTAAAGTATAATCTCAAGAGGGGAAAATTTTTAAACTCAGCGTAATAAATTGAAGCAGAAGGGGATGGATAGAGGAGAATTGCTTGCAAAAGATGTTTTGCAAAAAGGATTCCAACTTTTTTATCTAGGTTGAAAAAAAGCTTCTAAAAAGGTAAAATAAATAGGAACTTCAGCTATTTTTTCATTTCTATTGAAAAAACATGAGGCATTCGATTGTCTAGATCACCAAAAACAAACCTGTTGGGTTCTACTTCTTTCATATGAGGAAAGCAATTATAAGGTGAGAAATCAAATTCTTGAAAATCAATCACTTGTAGTTTTTGTTTGAGTAATGACTGAAATACGGTTGCTAAAGAGTGGCTCCAAAAATATTCTCGTTGAGCAATATCAGCATTGGCATCTGCGTAAGTTCCTTGCTCAATTTCTTCGTATGGATCGGTATGATCAAAATATCGATATCCAATTTTTTGATTATCGTGATCATACATATATAAGGTAGGGTGAAATTCGGCCATATAAAAAGTACCTCCCGGTTTTAAAAAATGGGCAACTACAGCGGCCCAACGATCTAGATCAGGCAACCAAGTTAATACACCATAAGAAGTAAAAATAAAATCAAAATGACCAGATAAATTTTCAGGTAAACTATAGATATCAGAAACGACAAATGAGACATCTAACCCTAATTCTTCGTTAAGTGAGCGACCTAAACCAATAGATACTTCCGAAAAATCTACCGCCGTTACCTGTGCCCCTAGGCGAGCAAGAGATAAAGAATCTTGACCAAAATGGCATTGTAAATGTAAAATAGATTTTCCTTTTACACGGTCTTTTAATGCAGTGAATTCTATTTCTTTTAAGGAAGTTTCGCCCGCCAAAAAGCCCTTGAGGTTATAGAACTCTGCGTCTTTATGAATGGCTGTTTTTTTATCCCAAAGGATACGGTTGGTGTCAAGGTGCTTTTGTTCCATCGTTTTTATTTCAAAATAAATAGGAAGTTGTTAAAGTGGGTATTTGCAAGGTGAACCAAATATGACGATATTGCGTAATAACCATAAAATGTTCAAACCCCATTAATAAGTTGAATATTTTTTTAACTAAATAAAAATAATAAAAAATGGCAGACCATAAAAATGATAACCCTACACCACCACATAAAGGGCAATTAAATATTGAGTTACCAGAAGAAATTGCGGAAGGTACTTATTCAAATCTTGCGATCATTGCACATTCACAATCTGAGTTTGTAGTAGATTTTGTTCGATTGGTTCCTAATGTAGCGAAAGCTAAAGTAAAATCTCGAATCATTCTTACCCCACAGCATGCTAAAAGACTCATGCGTGCTTTGATGGATAATGTGAAGAAATTTGAAGCGCAACATGGTAAGATTGATGAGCCAGAACAAGCAGGCTTTCCTCCAATGAATTTTAATACTCCACCGGCACAAGCCTAATCTTGATTTAGCAATTTTGATATTATAATAAACCTCTATTCTTTCATCTGAAGGAATAGAGGTTTATGCTGTTTTAGACGATATAGGTACAAACAGAAAAACCGGTAGCTTTCACTACCGGCAATAATATTTGATTTATCTTATAATTTTTTGATTTATTCTTCTTCAGAAGCACCAGCTATAACTGCTTCTGC
>JALZUU010000665.1 GCA_023300665.1 Saprospiraceae bacterium
GCTTCATTTTTAAACAGCTTCAATAAATAAGAACTTCCAAACATTTTAAATATTATGAAAAAAAATAAATCCTTTAATTCTCTTTGTGTACACGAGTTATCAGAAAAGCGAACGACGAAACCGCATCAATTACCGATTTATGCAACCTCTTCCTTTGAGTTTGAAGATATTAATCAAGGCATTGATATTTTTACTGGAAAAGCAAAGGGACATGTCTATGGTCGCTATGGAAATCCAACAATTGAGGCGGTGGCGGAAAAAATAGCTTTACTGGAAACACATGGTAGCAATTTAACGGCCAAAGGGGTGATGGTCAGTTCAGGGATGGCAGCGATCTCTACTTTGGTGATGGGCTGTCTAAAAAGTGGAGACAAGTTATTAACCCAAGGAAATTTATATGGTGGCACAACAGAATTATTTTTAAAAATATTTGCGCCATTAGGGATTGAAATCATCTTAATGGATTTGGGTAATACGGAGTTGGTAGCCAAGACATTAAAGGCCGATCCAAACATTAAGATGCTCTATTGCGAAACACCTGCTAACCCAACGATGGCTTGTGTTGATCTGGCAGCATTGGCAAAAATAGCAAAACAGTACAATGTTAAAACAGCCATTGATAATACTTTTTGCACCCCTTATTTACAACAACCACTGACTTTGGGGATTGACTTCGTTATTCATTCTACCACTAAATATCTAAATGGTCATGGAAATAATATTGCGGGGGTCATTGTAGGAACCGATCTAGAGATGATGGAAACCAAAATCTGGGGAGCCATGAAATTACTTGGAACCAATTGTAATCCATTTGATGCTTGGTTAACCAATAATGGGATAAAGACTTTGGCCTTGCGAATGGATCGTCATAGTAGTAATGCCTTGACCTTAGCAGAACGATTAGAGGGACATTCAGACGTTTTACGGGTCAATTATCCAGGCCTCCCCTCTCATTCGTCCCATGAATTGGCAAAAAGACAAATGTCCCAATTTGGCGGAATGTTGAGTTTTGAGCTTAAAGGTGGTTTAGAAGCAGGGATTGGATTGATGAATCGGGTTAAATTTTGTACCCTCGCGCCTACCTTAGGCGATGTAGATACCTTGATTTTGCACCCAGCTTCTTCTTCTCATATTAATGTAGATAAGGAAATTCGAGAACGGAATGGGATAACAGACGGGTTAATTAGACTATCTGTGGGCATTGAAGATGTAGAGGATATTTGGGGAGATTTGTTTTAGGATGTATCTTTTTATTCGGTAAAAGCGTAAAAATTATTAATCCTATTGGAATAATTACCTCCAAAAATCCAGACAGGATAAGTTTTTTCTTAAATAAATTGGTTTTTTAGGATAGAAAAACCCTAAATTCACCGTAATAATGTCGTAGTGGGAACAAATTATAGCGCTATTCGTCTTTTTTAGCAAACATTATGTTTCTTTGGGCTGTTAAACAAGTCAAAGATGTAAATTCACACGAATGATTAAAATCGTTCGCTTTTTTATTCACTAACAAGCAAAAATTAAATAAGTATGGCTTTTGAATTCACAGATAAAAACTTTCAAGAAGCAGCTCTAGATAAAAAAGGAGTTGCAGTAGTAGATTTTTGGGCAGAATGGTGTGGCCCTTGCCGCATGATTACTCCAATCATTGAAGAACTTGCTACCGAAATGGACGGTAAAGCAACCGTTGGGAAATTGAACGTTGATCAAAACAAAGAGATTTCTATGAAATATGGTGTACGAAGCATCCCTACTATCTTAATCCTAAAGGACGGAGAAGTAGTAGATAAGCAAGTAGGCGTTATTTCTAAAGCTGCATTAGAAGAGAAAATTCTAGCGCACGTATAAAAATTTCATCTAGTCACTTAATAGGTGACTTCAAAATAAGCCTTCATTTCGTATATTGCGAGATGAAGGCTTTTTTGGTTGTAACAAGCGTCATTAGTATTGCGTTTAATGGTTGTGGTGCTAGATAATAATCAAAGATGACCGTTGAAATAAAAAATAAAAGAAATGGATAGTTTACTAGATAATATTGATGTAAAAAATTTAGGGAATTTGGACTTGTTAGCTAAGCAGGTGGTAGAAGGATTTATCATTGGTTTACATAAGAGTCCATTTCATGGATTTAGTGTAGAATTCGCGGAGCATCGATTGTATAATCCTGGTGAGTCTACCAAAAATATGGATTGGAAGGTTTATGCTCGATCAGATAAATTATTTATCAAACGATTTGAGGAGGAGACGAATCTTCGATGTCAAATTGTGATTGATACTTCTTCTTCGATGTATTTTCCGGAAACCCCTAAAAAGAATGCAAAAGGACATGTCAATAAATTGCAATTTTCGGCATTAGCCGCAGCGTCATTGATGAATTTGTTAAAAAAACAACGAGATGCTTTTGGATTGAGTTTGTTTGATACCGCAGTCAATACCCATACTCGATGTAAAGTATCTACAACGCATTATAGATTATTGCTTACTTACTTAGATGAGTTGATTCGTAATCCTGAACGAAACAGAAAGACCTCCGCAGCAGCAGCATTGCACCAGATTGCGGATAGTGTTCATAAGCGAAGTATGGTCATGATTTTTAGTGATATGTTTGAGCAATCTGATGATTCAGAAGCATTATTTTCTGCCCTCCAACACTTGAAACATGCGAAACATGAGGTTGTCCTTTTTCATGTAGTAGATAAATCAAAAGAGATAAATTTTGAATTTGAAAATCGACCTTATATCTTTGAGGATCTGGAAACTGGAGAAACCGTGCGTTTACAATCCAACCAAGTTAAAGAATATTATAAAGAACAGGTTTTGAAATATAATGAAGCATTGAAAGTAAAATGTTTACAATATAAAATTGACTTTGTAGAGGCGGATATTAATGAAGGATTTAAACCTATTTTACAGAGTTATTTAGTGAAGCGGGGGAAGATGCGGGGTTAGGTAATTATTAATGAATAATTTGGTAATTAATAATGAATAATGGCGCTCTGGCGTATTTCTTTTAGTGTGCTTTTGGTGAATAAACAATTGAGACTATTTTGTTAAAAATACTTAAGCAACACCATATAACAACTTCATTATCAATGGCACTATAAATACAATTATTATTTAATACATTTTAATGCTGAGTTATCTAAAACCAGTTTAATTAATATTCTACAACTTAAAATTTAACAACCTATCAACTGCCAAAAAACGGCAAACTCAACAACATACCTAAAACCTAAAACCAACAACATGGCTAAACGTAAACGCATTAATTTATCGAAAATTTCTACACGCCCACCTGAAGGAGTTGATAAAAAAAAGATTAGAGAAAAGACCAAGGAGATGGGGAAGGAAATTGCTTTGCTTCATGAGGAGATGATTGCAGAAGGAAAAAAATCTTTACTGATAGTTTTCCAAGGAATGGATAGTAGCGGAAAAGATGGAGCGACCAAGAATGCATTCCGATATTGTTCACCAATTAATTTGAGTGCCTATTCTTTTAAAAAGCCAACAGATTTAGAATTTAAACATGATTTCTTATGGCGTGTACATCAGCAGGTACCTTCGAAAGGATCCATCAAAATTTTTAATCGTTCGCATTATGAAGATATTTTGATTCAACGTGTTCATGGTTGGATTTCAGATGCACACGCTCGAAAACGAATGGCTGCTATCAATGCTTTTGAGGAATTACTAGAATTTGATAATAATACCACAGTTTTAAAATTTTATATGCACCTTTCTAAGGAGCGCCAACAAGAAAAATTGCAAGAACGGATAGATGATCCAACCAAAAATTGGAAACATAACGATGGGGATTGGGAAGAACGCAAGCATTGGGATAAATACCGAAAATCATATGAGTGGGCCATCAATAATAGTTCGATTCCATGGATTGTAGCCCCAGTAGATAGCCGTTGGTATCGTAATTATTTTATCACCAAAGAGATATTGAAAGTGATGAGAAAGTGGAAAATGACCAGACCAGTTTTAGCAAAGAAATTGGATTAAATAGCCGTTCAAAGAAGACATTTATTCCTTTCCAACTAATGCCTTACGCAGTAAGTTAGTGCGCAAGGCATTAGGATCTTATTTGCAATAATAAGGACATCTTAGAATTTTATACTGAAATAATTGAAAAATCAGAAAAATAAATAGACATTTTATTTCCTATTTGATAAATTATTCATATTTTGGTCAACCAATTACAAATGAAAATTTTCGTATAAAAGCATACTTCATGCTTAACATTCTTTTTCCCAAATCCGCGTTTTAACATATTAATTTTTACCTATTAATCATCAATCATTCCTTTTGATTGATGGCTTCCAGTAGTATCTAGTATTCTAATTACTAAGACTTACTTGTAGAATGAAATAAGATTTACAATGTACGCCGTACATTTGTTCCAATAACACTAAATTATTCACAAAACCATTTAATTCTTTTCATATGAGATTTTTAGCCCTACTCTTTTTTCTAATGCCTTTGGTGACAAATGCCCAACTCTGGTCCGAGGACTTTGATGGGTCGAACACCACCAATCCGGCCTCGTGGTCTTCCCCCTCTCTGCCTTGTGGTGATAATAACGACTATGTCGGAATCGTCTGTACCCCTGGAACTGGATGTCCTATCGAAGTTTCACCTGGTGCTAATCCGGGATTTGAATATTTTGGCGCCACTGGACAGTTTTTTGGTGCTCGAGATATGGACTCTACTCCTTGCGGAAGTGGCGTATCTTTAGATGAAACCTTAACTTTTTCAGGAATAGATATTTCCTCTTCTCCTGTCACTACCACACTGTATGTTTGTTTTGATGTGGCGGAAAGTCGAAATAATGACCCTAATGGTGATGGAGATTTTTCTGACGGAGCAGAATGGGGTACAAGTAACATGAGAGAAGATACCTGGGATGGTAATTCTTTTCTTTTTGTGAACGCGAGTGTAGATGGTTCTCCTTTTGATCGAGTAACTGCTGTTTCAAATTTTGCAGTTGGCGGTAGTACTTCAGATAGAAGACCAGGTATCGATATTAACTGTAATGGACAAAGTAACGATGCTGGAGAACCAGAATTGACTGCAACCTTTACTTCTTATTGCTTCGAACTTCCAACATCAGGTTCTTCATTGGATTTAAATTTCAATGTTGGTGGACTGAACGGAGGAGGAGAAGACATAGCAATTGATAATATCGAAATTCATAGTGGATCTACTCCTGCGGGAGGAACATTACTACCTGCTTGTACACCTTTCGTACCAGCGGATCTTTCTTGTAATGATTTAGTTCTTTGGAGAGAAAATTTTGATGGATCAAATACGACCAATCCTCCAGGAATAATTCTTTGTGATCCTACTCCAAGTAGAGATTATCTAGGAATTGTCTGTAATAATGGTGATGGATGTCAAAATGAAATTAATGACGATTATTTATATTTTGGCGCATCAGGTCAGTTTTTTGGTGTTCGAGATATGGATAATGTTTGTAATGGTTCACTAGATGAGACGCTTAGCTTTACAGGGATTGATATCTCTGCTTGTACTGGTACCACCAATCTTATGTATTTATGTCTTGACCTCGCGGAAAGTCAACCAAATGAAGGTCGAGAAATGACTGGAACACCGCCAAGAGAAGATAGTTGGGATGGAAGTTCAAGTGTCAACTTTATGGTTAATATTGATGATTGTGGATTCCAAGAAGTTTCAGCTATTGAATCAATTGATGGTACTGATTCGAGACCAGCGATTGATGTTGATTGTAATGGTGGAAGTGCCACTTCAGATCATTTGCTAAGCGATACCTTTCAAACCTTCTGTTTTGAGTTAACAAGTTTAGGTTCTACGCTTGATTTAGATATTAATATTCTTGGATTAAATACAGATGGAGAAGATATTGCGATTGACAATATTGAGGTAATTTGTGCGGATGATCCAACTTGTTTACCTTCTTTACCAATCGTTTCTTGTTCCCTTGCTGAGCCATTAGTAATCGAATGCCCTGCTGATGTTAATATTGATTGTGCTGCATCTACTGATCCTGCTAGCACAGGTATGGCAACTACTGAAAGCTGCCCTGCTGAAGTTAGTTTTGCAGATGCAAGTACACAAGGTATGGGATGTGCTCTTGGAAATTACACGATCACACGAACTTGGACGGTAACTGCTCCAAGCGGTGCTACTGAAACCTGTGTTCAAACCATAAATGTAACAGATACAACGCCACCCGTGGCTGCTTGTAATAATATTGCAATCGTAACAGACATGACCGGAAGTTATACTTTAACTCCTGCTGATATTGCTGCCATTGCTGCTGGAACTACCGATGATTGTAGTGGTCTTGATATGAGTAGTGTAACACCTAACGTTTTCACGAATGCGGATGTTGGTGATAATACAGTAACCTTAACGGTAACTGACGCTTGTGGAAATGCTTCAACTTGTATGGCCACGGTTAATGTAACACGAGGCTGTACTCTTGATATAGATTGTTCTTTAGTCGTAGATCAAACTTTAGAATGTAGTGCAGATTTACCAGCTGAAGATATAACTTTAGTTACTGCATTTGATTCTTGTGGTCCGATTACGGTAACTGCTGCAACAGTTGTTTCTGCAAATGCAGGTTGTCCTGGAGATGCGATTCTTATTACAAGAACCTATTCTGTAGTGGATACCGAAAATAATATGGCAGAGTGTATTCAGACCTTCACGGTAGAAAGTATGGTGGCTCCAACGATTGCTTGCCCAGCGGATGTAACGGTACAATGTGATCAAGGAACTACTCCAGCTGACACAGGAATGGCTACTGGAACTGCTTCTTGTTCTGCTGCCGTTATCACCTTTGCAGATGCTAGTACTCAAACTGCAACTGGTTGTGGTGCAAACACTTTTGTAATTACTCGAACTTGGACTGCTACGGATGATTGTGGAAGAATTGTTACTTGTGATCAAATTATCAATGTAGAAGATACAACCCCACCAGTAATTGCTTGTCCTGCAGATATCAATGGAACTTGTACAGACTCTACCCTTCCTGCTGATACAGGAATGGCAACAGCAACAGATAATTGTTCTGCTGATATCATCATTACTTCTTCAGATGTTTCTACACAAACACTAGATGGTTGTGGACAATTTACTTTCGTAATTACACGTACTTGGACGGCGACAGATGCTTGCGGAAATGCATCTACTTGTGATCAAATACTTTCAATAGCAGACATAGAAGGACCGACAATTACTTGTCCTCCAAATCAGATGTTAACTTGTAGAGAAAGTCCTAGACCACTTGCTTCTGATATCAATGAATTTATTGCTATCGGTGGACTGGCTGCAGATAACTGTAGCAATGTAGAAGATCTAACCCTAAGCTTTTTTGATATCCCTGCAGCTCCATCTATGTTGGATTTCTGCCCTGGATCATCAGAAGCAGATCGTACACTAACTCGTACTTATACGATCACTGATGTTTGTGGTAACGTAAGCAGTTGCGACCAATTATTTATTTACGCAGAAAGTCTAAATGGACCAGTTATAACTGCAACTCCTGCAGATCAAACGGTAGATTGTCCTGAGAATGCTTTTCCAAATTTGGCTTTATTTTCAGCAGACGGAGAATGTAGCGATATTACTTTCTCAGTAAGTGATGCAGTTTCAAGTGGAACAGCAGGTTGTCCTGGTAGCACTATTCAATATACTTACACAGCTACAGATGCTTGTGGACGTTTTGCTACACATGTTCAAACCTTTACTTTGGCTAACGAAGGCCCTGAGTTTGTTTGTCCTTCAGATATTTGTGTAATCGATTGTTCAGCTGATACGGATATGATCCAAGCGAACTTTGATGCTTACGCAGAATTAGCAACGGTTATTTCTAGTTGTTCATCAAATATTACCATTGGTAATAGCTTTAATGCTAATAGCTTTATTACACAAAACTGTGCGAATCCAACCGTAGCTGTGGAAGGTGCAGTAGCTTATCAAGTGGTTACATTTACTGCAACAGATGCTTGTGGACGAAATGGTAGCTGTACTGCCTTAGTTGTATTAAAAGACAGCGACGGACCAGTTATCGAAAGTGGTGTAAGTGTTGGAATAGCGGATTGTAATGATACGAACTTACAGCAAGGATATACCGCTTGGGCGACTAACCAAATAAATGGTTTATCTGCTTCGGATGGTTGTGCTAGTGGATCAGTTAGTTTTAGTTTTACTCCATCTTCTCCGAATACAGATTGCTCTAGTGGACTTGCTTCTACTGCAGTTAGCTTTATTGCAACAGATGCTTGTGGAAACGAGACGATTCTAAATACTTTCTACCGAATTATTGATAATGGAAATGGCGAACCAGTAATGGCGACTGTTTCAGGAAATCTAATGACGGAAGAAGAT
>JALZUU010000666.1 GCA_023300665.1 Saprospiraceae bacterium
TCGACACCGTAGCTTTGGCTACGAATCTCAAAATTTGCATCGTTCTGATAACCAAGCACTTATCTTCGTCTCTTTTGAGAAACTCTAAACAGCTTCTTTGAGAAAAGGATGGAGGAGGTTGGGCAAACAGAATCCTGATCAGGACTTAGCGTTACTGAAAAACTGCGATACTATTGATTGAAATGATTTATAAAAGAAGGGTGTAAATACTTAGAAATAGACAAAAGCTATTTATTTGAAACTATATTGTTTCATTTTAAACAGCTTCAACTATAAATTTAAAAAAAACAAAAAGGCTATTCTCCTAATCGTAAGCCCAGTCTAAGTCCAAAACTAAAAGAATTAATTCCTGATTTTAAGCTATCATCATTATCGCCTTGTATATCTAAATTAAGATGCTGATCTAGATCGTCCCATTGGACACCAAAATGTCTACGATACCTAATCATGGGAGTGATCGTTAATAAATCGCTCAATCCAATATCTACGCCTACTCCTAAACCAAGAGAAGGAACCAGTGAAGAACTACTTGGATCTCCATTGTTGTCCTTAAAAGTAGAAGTGGCATAACTCAACCCTGGGGAGAGAGCCACATAGAATCCTTTCTTTAAAATACCACCATCTTTCGAAAAAGTTGGGCAATCACAATCGCCTTCTAAATCAAAAATATAAAAGTGGGTATTGGCGAATAAACTAATCTGTTGATGATTCAAACTTGTCACATTATCACTCCAGTCTACCGAATAACGCGCATAGTTTAATTCTGGAAAAAATTCTACCCGAGCATTCTTTAAGCGAAACCATCGATCGATCCCCACCGCAAAACCAGAGTTGATAGGAGCAGCACCCGATAAATCTGATTGATTAATCAGCCCCTCCCAATCTGAAGCAGAGAACGTCTGATAACTAGCATTGATCCCGTATTGTGCAGAAGTTTTATTAATAAATAAGAAAAAAGAAAGGGTGAATAAAAAGAAGAACTGTTTCATTTTTTGGATAATTTAGTGATGGTGCTGGTAAAACTACAATTTATAAACGTAATCAAGCAATCAAATTGTATTTTGGATCAATTATTTAGAATCAGAATTTTAATACCGGATTAGATAAAATCATTAGAAAAGCATTCTAATTGACCTGAGCGTTTTCTTATAATTTGCTAATTCCTGCATTAAATTAGATAGCAATTTAGATAGTGGGAAGCAAAAAGCAAAAATCGGATAGCAAATAGCTTTTTTTTAATACTTTTGCGCCATGAAAGCTCGCACGCTAAAAAAAGACAAAGTCAACGTTATTACCCTCGGTTGTTCCAAAAATTTGGTGGACTCCGAAAACCTCATTACCCAGCTAAAAGGTAACGACTATCAAGTCGTCCATGATAGCAATGATGAAGACGCCAATGTCATCATCGTGAACACTTGTGGTTTTATTGATTTGGCTAAAGAAGAATCTGTTAATACGATCTTGCAATATGCGAGTTTAAAGACCAAAGGAGACATTGATAAACTCTACGTAACGGGTTGTTTATCACAACGTTATAAAGACAAACTAGAAGTAGATATTCCCGAGGTAGATGCCTATTTTGGAACTTTAGAATTGCCAGGCTTATTGGCCAAACTTAACGCAGATTATAAACACGAGTTAATCGGCGAACGAATTACTACTACGCCAAGACATTATGCTTATCTCAAAATCTCTGAAGGTTGTAATAGAACTTGTTCTTTTTGCGCCATTCCACTGATGCGTGGAAAGCATGTTTCACAACCGATTGAAGCACTAGTTAAACAAGCGAAAAACCTCGTTCGGACAGGGGTAAAAGAGATTATGTTGATCGCTCAGGAACTTACGTATTATGGCCTAGATATATATAAGAAGCGAGCCTTGACGGATTTATTGCGCGCACTATCTGATGTAGAAGGATTGGAATGGATTCGGTTACATTATGCCTATCCAAGTAAATTTCCAGAAGAGATTTTTGGGGTGATGGCAGAACGAAAAAATATTTGTAATTACCTCGATATTCCACTCCAACATGCTTCTGATACGGTCTTGGAAAGAATGCGTCGTCAGATTACTCGAAAGGAAATGGTTGATCTAATGGCCGTGGCGCGAAAGCGGGTTCCTGAAATAGGAATTCGAACGACCTTTTTAGTTGGTTTCCCTGGAGAAACGGAAGAAGAGTTTCAAGAGCTTTGTGATTTTGTACAAGAAATGCAATTTGAAAGAGTAGGGGTTTTCCAATATTCTCACGAAGAAAATACCTCCGCACATGCGTTAGAAGATGATGTTCCAGCAGAAGTAAAAGTAGATCGAGCGAACCGCCTCATGGAAATTCAGCAGCATATTTCTTTTGATAAAAATCAAGCAAAAATCGGCCAAACCATGCGCGTGCTTTTTGATCGAAAAGAAGGAGAATATTTTGTCGGTAGAACAGAATATGATAGCGTAGAAGTTGACAACGAAGTGCTAATTCCTGCCGCAGATAATTATGTTAGAATCGGTGATTTTGCAAATATAAAAATTACAGATGCAACGGAATATGATTTGTTCGGCGAAGTGTAGAGACAATTCATGAATTGTCTTTACCTGTCCCTGATATGAGGCGTAGAGACAATTCATGAATTGTCTTTACCTAACAACAACGATTCAAAACAATTCAACAAAAAAAATGATCATCAAACACGTCCCACAATTACCCTTCTTTATCGCTGGAGATGAGACGCGTTTAGCGGAAGTATTACATCCCAAAAATGATTTAATTGAATTACCATATAGCATTGCTTATGCGACCATTGCATCTGGAAAGGCGTCGTTGCCGCATACCCTCACCGGTTCAGAAACCTATATTTTTACCGCAGGACAAGGAATGATCACCGTAAATGATATCACCCAAAAGGTAGGACCTGGTGTGGTGATCTTAGTTCCGGAAAATGCAATGCAATTTGTTGAAAATCAAGGAGATACGGACCTGTGCTTCTATTGTATGGTCGCACCTGCATGGTCTGAAGGAAGTGAGGCAGTAGGGGCGAATTCGTAGGGGCGTTTTGCAAAACACCCCTACGAATTCAATTCAAATAATTAATCATCATGCGAATATTACAACTCTGTAAAAAATTTCCATACCCAATCAAAGACGGAGAAGTAATTGCGATTACTAATTTAGCGAAAGCTTTTAAAGCTAAAGGAGCGGAAGTACATTTATTATGTATCAATACGCCAAAACATTTTTTTGATAAAAAGGAGTTGCCTAAAAGTTTTGATTTTTATACAACCATTCAATCCGTTTCCGTAGATACAGATCTCAAACCTCATCGTGCTTTCTTAAATCTCTTTTCTTCTAAATCATATCATATCGATCGTTTTGCCGATTCTAATTTTTCTAAAAAAATAAAAGATACCTTATATAGTATACAACCTGATGTCGTTCAATTAGAAACCCTTTTCCTCGCCCCTTATGTTGAATTAATTCGCCAGCATTCTAAAGCAAAAATAGTTATGCGGGCCCATAACGTAGAGCACGAAATTTGGTCCAGAATTACTGACAATACCGTTTCGATCATCAAGCGAAATTATTTAAGCTATCTAACCCGTAAACTAAAACGATTTGAAGTTCAACATCTTAATAAATATGATCTATTGGTTCCCATCACGAATCGAGATTTAAAAACCTTTCAGCAATTAGGTTTTAAAGGTAAGCATGAAGTTACCCCTATTGGAATTGATCATAAACGGTATCAGCCAGCGGATTTTCTGATAGACCAGCCGCTCTCGATATCATTTATTGGTTCTTTGGATTGGGTACCCAATTTGGAAGGAATGGATTGGTTTATCAAAAACGCTTGGCCAAAGAGCCGAGCTGCTTTTCCAGATCTTACCCTTCACTTAGCGGGTAGAAATACACCAGACCATTTATATAAATTAACTCCACAAAAAATCACTGTGCACGGAGAAGTCCCCGATGCCCAAGAGTTTATCAATCAACATCCAATCATGATCGTTCCGCTCCTGAGCGGTAGTGGTATGCGTGTCAAAATTTTAGAAGGCATGGCTTTAGGTAGAGTAGTGATCACTACCAGCATCGGTTTAGAAGGAATTGAGGCAACACAGAAAAAAGAAGTCTTAATCGCCGATACGGCAGAAGAATGGTTTGAATGTCTAAAATTTTGTCAAGAGAACAGAAAACAGCTTTTTAAGATCGGATTAGCAGCTCGTAATTTGATTCAAAAGTCATATGATAATCTCGAAATTGGTCAACGACTTTTGGACAGATTTTAAGTTTTTTTCTAAAATTTCTGACTTTTTTTTTAGTAAAAACACAAATTAAAATAATTTTTTATATCATATATGTTTTTAATTTTAATTTCTGCTCCGATTTTTCTTTTAATTTCTTTTGATTTTTCCCTTAAATCGTTCCTTTTTACCCTAAAATGCACACAAATATACCTTTAACGGAAGTCTTCGAGGAATGTTAGGATTTCTATACTATTTAGAAATTGTCTAAATAAAATTTAGTGGTAGTTATATATTGGTAATAATGGTTGTGAATTGTATTTTTGCGCTGACATAAAAATGACAATAGATATCATATATTTTCTTATGCGTTCTATTCGTCGAAAAAGATTCAGAGATATGATTAGATTTACGACAATACCAAGGATGAAACACTTATTTTCCCTTCTCTTCGTTTTGTTTGCTTTTTCCCTTTCTGCCCAAGACCTCGATGAAGGTAAGGCGCTCTTCCGTAACAACTGTGCTTCTTGTCACAACAAGACAATGAAGGATGATATGACCGGTCCAGCTTTGGGTGGAGTAGAAGAACGATGGGAGAATGAAGAAGTTCTTTATGCTTGGATCAGAAACTCACAGGCCGTTATTGCAACTGGCGATGCTTATGCAGTTGGGCTCTACAATCAATGGAACAAGTCAGCAATGACTGCCTTCCCTAATTTGACGGATGATCAAATTGCTTCGGTCTTAGGATATATTGATGGTGTATATAAAGGTACTTATGGAGCTCCTCCTCCAACTGGTGGCGAAACTACTGCTTCTGCTGGTGGCACCAAAGAATCTGGTTTAAGTACTCCTTTCTTTATTGTACTATTCTTAATTCTTGGAATTTTAGCGGTTGCCTTAGCACGTATCATTTCTAATCTAAACCGTATGGCGCAGATCAAGGAAGGAGCTGCACCAGGACAAGTCGCTACTGTAAAAGATATATTAACGAGTCGTGGTGTGGTTGGATTTGTCATCTTTGCTCTTGTGATTATTGGAGGTTTTACTACCGTAAATAATGCCATCAGCTTAGGACGTCAACAAGGATATGCACCAGATCAACCAATCAAATTCTCTCACGCTATCCACGCTGGTCAGCAGAAAATCGACTGTCAATATTGTCATGATGGTGCTCGTCGTAGTAAGCATTCTGTTATTCCTGCTACCAATACTTGTATGAATTGCCACAAAGCAATCAAGAAAGGAAGTGTAGGTGGTACCGCTGAATTATCTAAGATTTATGCATCTATTGGATATGATCCTTCTACCGATAAGTATATTGAGAATTATGAGGATATGACGAATGAAGAGATCAAGCCGATCTTTGTCAAATACGCAAAAGAAACTTTCTTAAAAGATAGAGCATCTGATGCTCGTTACGCTAATTCTGAGTCTAAGTTAGAACGTGATGCAACCAAAGAAGCAGAAAAACAATGGGAAAATATTGAAGCATCTTTAACAAATCCTTCTAAAGAATCTGTTGGTGGAGCAATTGAGTGGGTACGAATTCACAACCTACCAGATCACGTTTATTTTAATCACGCACAACACGTTAGCGTCGGTAAAATAGCTTGTCAGACTTGTCACGGACCAGTTGAAAAAATGGAAGTAGTGCAGCAATATGCACCATTATCTATGGGATGGTGTATTAACTGTCACCGTCAAACAGAAGTACAATTTGCTTCCAACGAATATTATGATCAGTACGAAACTTACCACAAAGAATTGAAAGCCGGAAAGCGAGAAGCAGTAACGGTAGAAGATATCGGTGGTTTGGAATGTCAAAAATGTCATTACTAGTTAGGGACTGTTCCTTAAATTGTGTCAGCGGGTTGGCCTTCCTTTAGGAATACAAGGCGCGGGCTGCAAAATGACACATATTATTGATACAGTTGAAATCACATTTTCAAAAAATAAAAAGTACGGTCTCCTAAAAAGAGCTTAATTAAATTGATATAATGGATAAGAAAAATCAGGACATCTGGGTTGGAATGGCACACAAAAACAACGATCCTGCGCTCATCGAAGCGGCTGGAAAAGAGTTTGTTGAATTGCCCATCATTGAAGCCCTTGGCGATGAGAAAATTGCCGAAGTAGAAACCAATCGACGTGATTTTCTAAAATACCTTGGCTTTGGCCTTGGAGCAGCAACTGTTGCTGCGAGTTGTGACATTCCTGTCAAACGCGCTATTCCTTACGTAACCAAGCCAGACGAAATCGTTCCTGGTGTTGCTACTTATTATGCATCTAGTTTTGTAAAAGGTGGTGATTATTGTTCGGTATTGGTAAAGACCCGAGAAGGTCGTCCGATCAAAATCGAAGGTAACGTATTATCTCCATTAACAAATGGTGGTACCTCTGCTCGTGCACAAGCATCTGTACTCGAACTATACGATGTAAACCGTAATAAAATGAGCGGTGCTGTTGGAGAAAATGGTGCGATCAATGGAATGTCTTGGGCAGACTTGGACAAAGCCATTATGGGTAAATTAAACAGTGGATCTAATATTCGTATCGTTACCAATACTGTTTTAAGCCCTACTGCTAAAAAAGTATTTGCAGAATTTCAAGCAAAATATCCTAATACAAAAGTAGTTACCTACGATCCAATCTCTTCTTCTGCCATTTTAGAAGCAAACGAAAAGAGTTTTGGAGACCGTATTATTCCTGACTACCATTTTGATAAAGCAGATACCATCGTAAGTTTTGGTGCTGACTTTTTAGGTACTTGGATTTCTCCAATAGAATATTCAACTGCTTACGCAAAAGGTCGTAAGATCAATGCAAAGCGTCCTAAAATGTCTCGTCATATTCAGGTTGAAAGTGGTATGACTCTAACTGGTTCTAACGCGGATAACCGAGTTTTAATCAAGCCATCTGAAATGGGTGCAGCGATTGCTACCTTATATAGTGCATTGGGTGGAAGCGTTTCAGCTCCTAAATTAAATGCGAAAGCAACCAAAGCATTAACCAAAATTGCTAGCCAATTAACGGCAAGCCGTGGAAACTCAATCGTCGTTTCTTCTTCTAATAATGTCATGGAGCAAATCATGGTCAATAAGATCAACGAAATGCTCGGTAACTTAGGAAAAACAGTGACGTTCACACACGGATCATTACAACGTCAAGGAATTGATGGACAAATTCAAGGCCTTATTTCTGAAATGCAGGGTGGTGGTGTCGATGCAGTTTTCGTAATGGATGCAAATCCTGCTTTTGATCTTTATAATTCAGCTAAATTTATTACCGCTTTCGCTAAAGTTCCATTGAAAGTTTCTATGTCTTACGACGTAAATGAAACGATGGCACTTTGTGATTATATCGCACCAACACACCATTACTTAGAGTCTTGGGGAGATGCACAGCCAAAGCGTGGACATTATAGTATTATCCAACCAACCATTCAGCCTTTATTCCCAACACGTCAAGCAGAGGCTTCTTTGCTGACTTGGGCAGGAAGCGCTAATTATAACGCAAAGGCGGAACAACCTTACCACGATTACCTTCGCAATAACTGGAAAAACAACATGTTCGGAGCGCAAAGCAACTACGCTTCTTTCCGTTCTTTCTGGGATGAAACTTTACACGATGGAGTAGCTGTGATAGGAGCAGCTGCACGAGAATATGCAAGTTGTTCAGCAAGTGTAAATGGTGGACAAATTACACAGCCAAGTAATGCTGAAGTAGAAATTGACTTTTTAGAGTCCGTTAATATCGGAGCAGGACAATACGCTAATAATCCTTGGTTATTAGAAATGCCAGATCCTGTTACTCGTACGACTTGGGGTAATTACCTAGGGGTACCTGTTAAGTTCGATGGTCAAAATACTTTTGTTGGATATAAAGGGATTGGCCAAAATATGGTAAAAGGTTATGCAGATGTTGTTAACCTACAAGGTGCAGCAGGAGATGCAATTCCAATTACTGCTTTCCCTCAATTTGGACAACCAGAAGGAACCGTTGCAACTAGCCTTGGTTTTGGTCGTAAAGTTTGTGGAGATGCAGGTCGCAATATCGGAACGAATATGTTCCCATACTTATCTGCTGATCAAAACGGTAATACTCAATACTTCGCAACGAATGTTCAAATAAGTGATATCGTAGATATTAATTATGATTTCCCTTGTGTTCAATATCACCATACTTTAGGAGTAACTGCTAAAAACGAAGCAGGTGAAAAATACAATGCGGATGAAGCTGCTTTAGTCGATTTCTCTTATGGGATTGTTAAGCAAGGATATCAAGGAAGTTTGACAGACCGTTCGGTGATTTATACAACGAACCTCAAAGACCTTCCAGCAAAAATTGCGCATATAGAAGAAAAGCGAGAAGAAGCGCAGCATTTGAATTCTAAAACGCTTTACCCTGGTCACGAATATTTATACGAAAATGGCCACCACTGGGGTATGTATATAGATATGAACGCCTGTACTGGATGTTCAGCATGTACGGTTGCTTGTATGGCGGAAAATAATGTTCCAGTAGTTGGAGCAAAAGAAGTAAGTCGTCATCACGAAATGACTTGGTTAAGAATTGACCGATATTTCTATGGAGATGCAGAAAATCCAAATACTGCTTATCAGCCGATGATGTGTCAGCACTGTGATAACGCTCCTTGTGAGAACGTTTGTCCAGTAGCAGCAACGAACCATAGTTCTGAAGGTTTAAACCAGATGGCTTATAACCGTTGTGTAGGTACAAGATATTGTGCCAATAACTGTCCTTATAAAGTACGTCGTTTCAACTGGATGGATTATACGACTGCGGATATCTTCCCAGCGAATCAGCTAGACCTAAACGAAGAATCTGTTCCTTATGGTGCAGATAACTTGACACGAATGGTTCTAAACCCAGATGTAACGGTTCGATCTAGAGGAGTTATTGAGAAGTGTAGTTTCTGTGTTCAAAGAATCCAGGAAGGAAAGTTAACTGCGAAGCGTGAAATGCGTAAGCTAAGAGATCAAGACGTGAAGACGGCTTGTCAGACCGCTTGTCCTACTGGAGCAATTGTCTTTGGAGATATGAATAATAAGAAAGGAGAATTGAATAAAGCATTGGATCACAATCCATTGGTTTATATCGCTTTGGAAGAAATCAATGTACAATCTTCTGTGCGCTATACAGCAGTAGTGAATAACCGAGATGAAAGCTTAGATGCTTAGTTAGAGACTGTTCCTGTAAATTGTGTCGGCGGGCGAGGCTTCCTTTAGGATTAGAGGTGCGGGCGGCAAAATGACAGAATTTATTGAAGCGTCTCCTTTAGGTAGAATAGAAATTTAGAATATTAAAATTTATGTTTGACACCACGTTTAATAGGTGTTTATCATTAGAATAATTTATAAATATGAGTGCGATAGTTTCACCAGTTAGAAAACCCTTAATTACGGGTAGCAAAAGCTACCATGATATTACGGAAGATCTAATCAGCCCAACGGAAAAGACCCCTAATTCATTATGGGTGATTACTTTTCTAATGTCCATTTCCCTACTTGGATTTGGTCTATTTTGCATTGCTTGGACGGTCTGGAATGGAATCGGTACCTGGAATCTTAACCGTACGATCGGTTGGGGGTGGGATATTACCAATTTCGTTTGGTGGATTGGAATTGGACACGCTGGAACACTGATTTCTGCGATTCTTTTACTCTTCCGACAGAAATGGCGAACGGGGGTTAACCGGGCAGCAGAGGCGATGACGATCTTTGCGGTAATCTGTGCGGCACTCTTCCCAGGTATTCACGTTGGACGAGCTTGGGTAGTATTTTACTTCTTCCCATATCCAAATACACGTGGACCTTTATGGGTAAACTTTAACTCTCCGCTGCTTTGGGATTTATTTGCGATTAGTACTTATTTCACCGTATCATTATTATTCTGGTACACTGGTTTAGTACCTGATTTTGCGACCGTACGTGACCGTGCGACAGGAATTAGAAAGAGCATTTATAATTTCCTTTCATTTGGTTGGACGGGTTCTGCTAAGCACTGGCAGCGTTGGGAGTCTTTATCCCTTGTATTAGCTGGACTTGCAACACCACTGGTACTTTCAGTACACACGATTGTATCTTTTGATTTCGCCACTTCCGTAATTCCTGGATGGCATACCACGATCTTCCCTCCATACTTTGTAGCAGGAGCGATTTTCTCTGGGTTTGCGATGGTACTTACCTTAATGATAATTACTCGGAAGGTTTTAGGACTGGAAGATTATATTACCATTGAGCACGTAGAATCGATGAACAAGGTAATATTAGTAACCGGAACCATGGTAGGAGTTGCCTACTTAACGGAGTTATTCATCGCTTGGTACTCAGGTTATGTATATGAGCAGTTTGCATTCTTTAATAGAGCACTCGGTCCTTACTGGTGGTCTTATTTTGGAATGATGTTCTGTAACGTATTATCACCACAGTTCTTCTGGTCAAAAAAGATTCGCCGAAGTTTAACTTGGACTTTCTTTTTATCCATCGTGGTAAATATCGGGATGTGGTTTGAGCGATTTGTAATTATCGCCACTACTTTGGCTCGTGATTATTTACCATCAAGTTGGTCTTACTACACACCTACTTGGGTGGAAATGGGAATCTACTTAGGAACCATCGGTTTATTCTTTACCCTTTACCTTGGATTTACAAGAGTAGCACCAGTAGTAGCGGTAGCGGAAGTAAAGAGTATTTTGAAGAGTTCTGGAGATCAGTATGTTGGTCCTAACGCAACACATGGTAAGCATCATGGTGCAGCAGTTGATGGACATCATTAGGAATAAATTTTAAGTAGCTATTTAGGTCGGTTAGTTTTTGTGCTAACAAATTTTTTAAACGAAATAAGAAGGCCAATAGCAAAAAGCTAATAGACAAAAGCAAAAAATAATAATTATGCAAAAAGGTCACACGGAAGTTTTATACGGATTGTACAACGACGAGGAGATTTTACTCGACGCAGTTCGTCAGGCCAAAAAAGATCACCTAGATATCATGGATGTTCTAACGCCTTTTCCAATTCACGGATTAGATCCGATTCTAGGGTTAGCTGAATCACGTCTACATCAAGCTGGATTTGTCTATGGAGCAACGGGTACTTGTACTGCCTTTTTATTTATGACTTGGGTATTTACAAGAGATTGGCCGATCATTTTTGGTGGTAAGCCATATTGGTCTGTTCCTGCTTTTATTCCGATTACGTTTGAGTTAACGGTACTATTCGCAGCAATCGGAATGGTCGTTACTTTTTATGTGATTTGTGGACTTGGACCTGGTGTAACCAATGAAGTATTGGATAATCGAATTACAGATGATAAATTCTGTATCGCTTTCCAAACGAATGGATACTCTGATGATCAAATCAATAAATTAAAATCATTTTTTAGTGCTACTGGAGCAGAAGAAGTTAGCACCAAAGTCATCTAAGGAATAAGTTAATAACGGATTTCTAAAAAATTCGAGAAGATTAAAATTAATTGTTCAATGAAATATAGCATAAAATTAAATTTGTTCGTCCTCCTTTTTGCAATTCTGATTTTCAGTAGTTGTGGAAAGCCTGGTAAAAACGATACAGGTAGGGAATACATGCCTGATATGGCACACTCCATTGCTTACGAAGCAAATATTTATAACTACTATTATAATAATACCTGGGACGTACAAAGTGTCAAAGATTTAAAGTCCTTGTCTATTCCTGGTGAGCCTGTATCTGGTACCATCCCACGTGGATATGCCGGTGTTGCGATGAGTAAGACAGGACAAGCAAAGCGAGATGTAATGAATACCTTAAGCGGTGCTTCTTCTACCTCAGCAATTGCTGTTCCCGTAAACGGAAGCGTTCCTTTTTATTATGCCAATACAGAGGACGAGCGATTAAGAGCTACCGCTGAAATGATCCAAAATCCTTTTCCAATTACAGAACGAGGTTTGGCTGAAGGAAAAGAATTATACGATATCTTTTGTGGAATATGCCACGGTAAAAAAGGTGATGGTGTAGGATACTTAGTTGCGGATGATAATCCAAACGTAAAATATCCAGCACAACCTGCAAACTTCCTTCAAGGAGATTTACTGACAGCTTCTAACGGTCGTTATTATTTTGCGATCATGCACGGTAAAAACGTAATGGGTGGGTACGCAGATAAGATTTCTTATGAAGAACGTTGGAACGTGATTCACCACATTCGCTCACTACAAGCTTCAGCAACTAAGACGAAGTACAACGCTAAAGTGAATACTTTAAACAATATTGAAATCCCTGGTGGAAGCCTACCTCCAATTGCTGCTGATATGGATGCTGGACATGGTGATGACCATGGTGCAGAACACCACGATGCAGATCATGGACACGATGCAGATCATGGACACGACAATGACCACTCTCACGAAGGAGACGATCATTCTCATGAAGGAGATCACGGAAACGGAGATCATAAATAATAAAAGAAATGCAAGCCATCGGTCAACCGTTGGATTGGACTTTAAATAAATTTGAATTTTAAGTAATGAATACAGATCATCACGCTACAATTGATCATTCTCAGGATATCAAAAACTTTGTTTTCGAAGGAAAGCAAAAAATGACACTACTCGCATTTATGGTGCTGGGAATCCTTTGTATGGCTGCCACCTTTTTTGTTGGTGAAGACGGAGCCACTAGGTTTTGGACAAACTATTTACACAATGCTGTTTTCTTTTTAGGAATGTCATTTGTGGCTACTTTTGTACTCTCCGCTTTTATGTTGGCTTATGCCGGATGGCACGTAGTTATGAAGCGAGTATGGGAAGCCTTTACTTTATTTCTACCAGTAGGTCTGATTCTGATGCTATTGGTAATTGGTGGGCTTTGGATGCATGGACACCATTTGTACCATTGGTCGATGGATGGAATTGCCGATCCAACTTCTCCTAATTACGATAAAATTCTAGCGGGAAAAGTTCCTTTTCTAAACAAATACTGGTATACATTCGGTAGCCTTATTATTGTAAGCATTTGGACTTTCTTTGCTTTACGTTTACGATCCTTATCTTTAAAAGAAGATGCGGAAGGAACAACGGATTATGTGATCCACCAGCAAATGAAAAAAACTGCTGCTATCTTTTTACCTATTGGTGCTTTTACGAGTGCTGCTTTAATCTGGCAATGGGTAATGAGTATCGACGGACACTGGTATAGTACTTTGTTTGCTTGGTATGCTACGGCAAGTTGGTTTGTCGCAATGCTTGCACTAACAATTTTGATATTAATCTATCTTAAATCAAAAGGATACTATAAAGCAGTTACTGCGGAGCATCTACATGATTTAGGAAAATATATGTTCGCTTTTTCTGTATTCTGGACTTATCTATGGTTTTCACAGTTTATGTTAATCTGGTACGGAAACAACGGTGAAGAAACGGTTTACTTTAATCTTCGTCGCCATAATTATACGATTCTGTATTTTGGTAACCTAGTATTAAACTTCGTTTTACCGTTCTTGATTTTGATGCGTAACGATACTAAGCGAAAGTATGGAACACTTGGTTTCACGGCAGTAATCGTATTCTTCGGTCACTGGTGGGATTATTTCAACATGATCAAACCAGGTGCAAGATTAAACGCTGAGCATGCACATCACGCAGGTGACCATGGTCATGATGCAGCGCATGGTGCGGCAGGACACGCTGCTGATCATGGTGGAGATCTTGCACACGCAGCGGGTCATGCAGTAGAAGCAGGAACCGAATTTGCGATGGGTTTCACAATTCCTGGTTTATTAGAATTAGGAACATTTTTAGGCTTTTTAGCTTTTTTCCTCTTTTTCGTTTTCAATCGATTGGAAAAAGCAGCATTAATGCCAAAAAATGACCCTTATATGGAGGAAAGTTTGCACCATCACGTATAAAATACTGTTATATTAATACAACAGGCTGAATAATTATTTTACTAAACTTCAGTACCTTAATTTAGATAAAAATGACAACATTATTGATTTTTCTTTGCGTTCTTTTAATTGCCGTTGTAATCGTGCAAATCGGTAAGATGACCGAACTGTCCGCGCGTATCCGTGGACAAGAAGATGCAGAGGCCAGTAGTAATACCTTCCAAGCAAATATGATGATCGTTTTCCTTGTAGGATTTTTGATCTTCTGTGTTGCTACTTCGATCTATTACAAAGACTCTTTGTTAGGTTACGGTCCTCACGGTTCTGCTTCCGTTCATGGAGATGAAATGGATTCTATTTGGAATGTAACCTTATTCTTTACTGGGATTGTATTTGTACTTACCCATATCGCTTTATTTTATTTCTCTTGGAAATATAAAGGAGTAAAAGGACGTAAGGCTTTATTCATTTCTCATGATAATAAGTTAGAGGTTATCTGGACGACAATTCCAGCAGTAGTAATGTGCTTCTTAGTAGTACAAGGACTCGTTGCTTGGAATAAGATCATGGCAGATGTTGGACCAAACGAAGATCATATCGAAATCGAAGCAACTGGAGAACAGTTCTTTTGGACGATTCGAATGTCTGGACCGGATGGTCTACTTGGAGAAAAATATTATCGGGATATATCTGCTACCAATCCGTTAGGTCAGGTATGGACAGATGAAAAAAACTTAGATGATATCGTTTCGACTGGTGCAGGTGAGATTATTAAATTGCCAGTAGGTAAAAAAGTGCGAGTGCGTATTACAGCAAAGGATGTGCTACATAATTTTGATATGCCTCACTTCCGTGTAAAAATGGATGCGATTCCTGGTCTTCCAACATACTTCGTATTTACACCGAAGATTACAACAGAAGAATACCGTGAAAACTTACTGGAACAAGACCGTGATGGTAATCCACTATATCCTGAATGGTATGATCTCTATGATGAGACAAGCCCTGAATTAGGAAATCGTGGTGAGAATTTCCAATTTGAGTTGGCTTGTGCTGAGCTTTGTGGAAAAGGACACTACTCGATGCGTCGTATTTTTGAGATCGTATCTCAAGAAGAATACGATAACTGGATGGCTGCTCAAAAGTCTTACTTCTTTTCTAATGTTCGAGGAACAACGGATGACCCTTATGGCAATCAATTATTTAATGCAGAAATCAGAGGACGTAAGCAAGTTTTTCGAGATGCTTATACCAAAGCATTAGAAGCTACTGCACCAATGGACAAGATTATTCGATTAGACAATATTACTTTTAATACAGGATCTGCTGAATTGACAAAATTATCAAAATATGAGTTGGACAATATTTTAGAAGTATTAACTGAAAATCAGAATCTAACCATCGAATTAGGAGGGCACACGGATAGTGCAGGAGATGATGCTAATAATATGGCTTTGTCTAACAGAAGAGCTCAAGCAGTACATAATTGGATAACTGGAAAAGGAATTAATGGAAATCGAATGGTGGCTGTTGGATTTGGAGAAACTAAACCAGAAGTTCCAAATGACTCTCCAGAAAACATGGCAAAAAACCGTAGAACAGAGTTAAGAATTTTGACGCAGTAATAGCGACACTAAAAAGATAAAAAACAATAAAAGTATTTCAATTTTTAAATAGGCTACCAATTTTTAAGAATTAGAAATTTAATAAATTATTTATTATGGCTTACGTTTTAGAATACGACGAGGATCTATTGATCGAAGAGCAAGGATTTGATGACCACTTTCACGAGCACCACCATGGTGACAAGTATCAGTCTAGTTTTATCAACACTTATATCTTCTCGATGGATCATAAGATGATTGCTAAGCAGTTCCTAATCACAGGGATTTTTTGGGCAATTATTGGGGCAGCGATGTCGATTATTTTCCGTTTACAACTAGGATTTCCAGAGGAAAACTTAGCTTGGTTACAACCTTTATTAGGTAAATGGATCACGGTAAATGAGGCAGGTATCGGTAAACTAGATCCACAGTTCTATTATGCACTGGTAACCATGCACGGAACCATCTTGGTATTCTTTGTATTGACAGCTGGATTGAGTGGAACATTTAGCAATTTACTTATTCCCTTGCAATTAGGTGCCCGTGATATGGCCTCGCCTATGTTGAACATGCTTTCTTACTGGTTCTTCTTTATGGCTGGATTGGTAATGTTTCTGTCATTGTTCTTAAGCACTGGACCTTTCTCTGGTGGTTGGACGGGTTATCCGCCCTTAAGTGCCTTACCGCAAGCTTCCTCAGGTTCTGCTGCGGGAATGACGATGTGGATTGTATCTTTAGTACTGTTTGTTGTTTCAGTATTATTAGGTGGTATCAACTATATTACGACGGTGCTTAACCTACGTACAAAAGGAATGACGATGTGGAGAATGCCATTAACGATTTGGGCATTTTTTGTAACGGCTATTTTGGGACTTTTATCTTTTCCAGTATTAGCTTCTGCTTTTTTCCTAATGATGTGTGATCGTGGATTAGGAACGAGTTTTTATTTAAGTGAAATCTTTATCGGTGGTGCGCCACTAGACAATGTTGGAGGGTCACCGATTCTTTACCAACACTTGTTCTGGTTTTTAGGTCACCCTGAAGTATATATTATCATCCTTCCTGCGATGGGACTGGTATCTGAGGTAATGAGTGTACATGCTCGTAAACCAATTTTCGGATACAAAGCGATGGTATTCTCAATTTTAGCAATTGGATTTTTGAGTTTCATCGTATGGGCTCACCACATGTTTATGTCAGGTGTAAATCCATTCATTGCTAACTTCTTTGTAATCTTTACTTTGATTATTGCGGTACCATCTGCGGTAAAAGTATTCAACTGGATTGCTACTTTATATGGTGGTAGTATTCGTTTTACGACGGCGATGTTGTTCTCGATTGGATTCGTATCAATGTTTATTTCTGGTGGGTTAACAGGTATTTTCTTAGGAAACTCTACCATTGATATTCAGATGCACGATACTTATTTTGTAGTGGCTCACTTCCATATTGTGATGGGTATTGCAGCCTTCTTCGGAATGTTTGCAGGAATCTATCATTGGTATCCAAAGATGTTTAGTCGATTTATGAATGAGACCCTTGGTAAGATTCACTTCTGGGGAACGATGATTGGTGCTTACGCGATCTTTTGGCCAATGCACTATTTAGGATTAGCTGGTGTACCAAGACGTTACTATAAATTTGATACTTTCGATGCGTTTGCGCACTTCGGTGATATGAATAAATTTATCACAGTTGCGGCGATTATCGTATTCTTCTTACAGTTACTATTTGTTATCAACTTCTTCTATAGCATTTTTAAAGGTAAAAAAATGAAGACGAAGAATCCTTGGGGTGCAACTACACTAGAGTGGACTACACCAGTTGAAGGAATTCACGGTAACTGGCCTGGTAATCTTCCTTCGGTTCACCGATGGGCATATGATTACGGTAAAGACGGAATTGAGTTTATTCCTCAATATGTACCGATTAACGAAAACGAAAGCGAAGAACATTAAAAATTTGTTGAATCGTTGATTTGTTGATTTGTTGAATCGTTATAAAGCAGTAAATGCTCAACGATCCAACAAATTAACATTCAAACAAAGAATTATGAGTCAGATTAGAACTGATAACAATACGGGATTTTCACTAGTGGGACAGAAGTTTTCGGACTATTCCCAGCTGGTCAAGCTACGGCTAAATCTGACGGTGGTTTTCTCTTCGGTCATGGCTTATTTGATTGCCTGTGGCGGAAATGTAAATATGACCTTGTTAGTGGTTTTATCCATAGGAGGATTTCTAGTAACAGGTGCATCTAATGCTTTAAATCAAGTACTTGAAAAAGAGTATGACCGAGATATGAAGCGGACGGCAAATCGTCCAATGGCAGCCAACCGGATGACCACTTCTGAAGGAGTTATGGCTGCAGGATTTATGAGTGTAGTAGGTATAGGTTTACTTGCGGCGATCAATCCATGGACGGCTTTGCTTGGAACAGTTGCTTTGATTAGTTACGCGTTTATCTATACACCGATGAAGCGGGTATCTCCAGCAGCAGTTTTTATTGGAGCGGTGCCTGGAGCTTTACCGATGATGATCGGATGTGTAGCTGCCGAAGGAACGATTACGGGATTGTCGGTTGCATTGTTCAGTTTACAGTTTATCTGGCAGTTGCCACATTTTTGGGCGATTGGCTGGTTGGCTTTTAAAGATTATGACCAAGCAGGGTTTAAGTTTTTGGAAGCACAAGATGAGCAATTAGGTAAACAAGCGTTTATTTATGCATTACTTTTATTACCCATTTCCTGGATGCCTTATCTATTGGAAGTAAGTGGAATTGCTTCGGCAATTTTTCTAACCATAGCGGCCATCATTTATGCAGGATTTGCATGGAATTTATATAAAAAAAACAATCGAAAAGCTGCTTTACAATTAATGTTTAGTTCATTCTTTTATCTGCCTTTGGTGCTATTTGCATTATATGCAGATATAATACTTTAAACTGTAAATTATGAGTGTGGCTTTAGATAACTTTAGAAATAACAAGATCCATCCAAAGGTGTTCGCATTGGTAACGGCCTGTGTGAGTATGACGATGTTATTTGCGGCTTTTACAAGTGCCTATGTGGTGCGTCAAGCTGCGGGTAATTGGTTGGAATTTCCATTGCCTACTTATTTTTATATAAGTACAGGAATCATCGTTTTAAGTAGTTTTCTTTTACATGGTTCTTATACCTCCTTTAAAAAAGGAAACGAGGGAATGTATAAAGGGCTGATGGTGATGAGTGCTTTATTAGGAATTGGATTTGTAGTTTGTCAGGTATTGGGATTCTACGAGATGGAAGCGATGGGAATTGAGTTGACGGGAAATCCTTCAGGATCTTTTGTTTACGTGATAGCAGCGGTACACGCGGCGCACGTATTGGCCGGAATAGCGGTATTAACGGTAGCGATGATGCATGCCTTTTTATTGCCTTTTAAACCGACCCCTGCTCGTAAATTGCGTTTTCAGCAAACGATTATTTACTGGCATTTTGTTGATATTCTATGGGTGTATTTGTTGTTCTTTTTTATTTTACAACAAACCTAGGATTGTTTAAATGTTGAGTTGTTGAATTGTTTATCCTAGGAACTAAAACGATAGACAACACATCAATAAAGTATTTTCAACGATTCAACAAATAGTAAATTAATTTAATTTAATGCACAATGACTTGTTTTTCTGTGTACTAAATTCAAGGAATATTTTTTTAAAACGGTTGACTTATAAACCAACATTAAACATTTGACATGGCGACAGAAACTGTTGTGAAACACGATCACCACGATGAGACCGAAGGAGGCGCATGGGATGGCGGAAAAAGACCTTTTGGGGTTAGCTACGGTAAATTAATGATGTGGTATTTCCTATTATCGGATGCCTTTACTTTTGCAGGATTTTTGATTGCATATGGTACTTTACGTTTTAGTAGTGCTACTTGGCCAGTTCCTGATTTTGTATTTTCTACGACTCCATTTGGTGGACACGGACTACCATTGATTTTCGTAACTTTTATGTCCTTCCTTTTGATCATCAGTTCTGTAACGATGGTACGAGGAGTACAAGAAGGTCATCGCGAGAATAAACGAGGAGTGGTCTATTGGATGTTTTTAACCATCCTTGGTGGAATAGGATTTCTGAGCTGTCAGGCTTGGGAGTGGAATAATCTAATTAATGAGGAACATATGACTGTAACGGTCAATCCTTTTGGTACGCATATTGAATCCGGTACTTATTTGGAAGGTGATGGTCATGATATCGAAGCTGGAGATGCTTTCGCTGCTGGTGATTCTTACTTAATTCACCAACACCATGGAGAATTTGCTCCTTTGAAATATAAGACAGATGCTGGTGTTGAAAAACAGCAGGAATTCGGGCCAAAAGCCTTCGGTGCATTGTTCTTCTTTATCACGGGATTTCACGGATTTCACGTGCTCTCGGGTGTAGTATTCTTGATAATAATTATGATTAATGTGGCAAGTGGTTTATACGTCGAACGTAAAAACGGCTACGAGATGGTAGAAAAGATCGGGCTATACTGGCACTTTGTAGATTTGGTATGGGTATTCGTATTCCTCGTATTCTATCTACTGTAATTAATTAAACCTTTCAACAAAAGGCTATTATTAAAAAATTGAAATAAAAATAAAATGGGTCATAAATCATACGAAGAATCTATCAAAGATGTATACAAAGGACTAGTGCTTTTGGGCGTAGTTACTTTGATCGAAGTAGGTATCTCACTTTTCGGAAAAGGACACTTAGGATATAAACCTGGGCCAGAAATGGGCTGGTTACTAGCCTTAGTCGGTATTGGTCTGATCGTTTTGTCTATTTACAAAGCTTACTTTATTATTTACGAATTTATGCACATGAGTTCAGAAGCAAAAGGACTCAGAATGACCGTATTAATGCCTATGCTATTACTCGTTTGGGCGATTATCGCCTTCTTTTATGAAGGAAGCGCCTGGCTTAATAACCGAGAAGTGATCAAAGCAAAAAATGAGCGAAGTATCAACGATAAGAAGATGGATGTACAAGGTAGCTTGATACAAAAAGAAGAAACTTATCAGATGTAAAATCTTTTATAAAAGGAAAAAAGCGGAGCTATTGAGTTCCGCTTTTTTTATGTCAATTATCAAACAATTTTATAGACTTTTGACCAATTGTCTGATGGGTGTAAATCCATTTATATTCATAAACTTAGTACCGTTCAAAATGTTTTATTGATATGGAAAAAGAACAGAAAAAAAATAAAAATTACCTACAGGCGGCGATGTTGTTTTTAATGATCATCGTTTTTCCTGGTGGCTCTTGGATTTATATGAACTTAGGATATAATCGTTCTAAAACTGCTTTGGCAGAATTGCAAGATTATGGCCACTTACCTGCTTTTCAATTGATAGGAATTAAAGGTTCGGTAGACTCCAGTCTCGTCAATGGACAAATGACCTTGGTGGCTTTTGTAAATCCAACGCTAGCCGAAACAGCTAGCCGAATGGAAGTATTAGAAACTTTACACCGTCAGTTTGATGAACGAAACGATTTCAAACTATTAATCCATTTACCAGAGACAACGGATTTAACTAATTTTCAAAAAAAATATAAACTAGAAGACGATCGACAAATCTACGCGGTCAAAGGAAGCACCCAAACACTAGGTAGTTTGATAACAAATACTTATAAAACGCCTGATCTACCAGCTGCTAGAGAACCGGGCAGCAGCGTCAATTTTCAAACCAATACAACAGCGGATCCCAATAATTATCCCTACTATATTCTAATAGATGAAAAAGGGAAAATTAGAAATTATTATCACGCAGATCGAAAAGCAGATATTGAACGAATGGTTGAACATATTGCCTTGATTTTACCAAGAGATATCGAAGGTGATCCACGGCTAAGACGTGATCGCGAACTATAGAACATCATGATAAAGTTAATCAGAGAGTTTAAGTAAATATTTCTTTTTCTTACTCAAAACTCACCAACCCAAAACTAAAAAATGAATATTCAACAAAACTTACCGCTGGCCAAAAAACTAAATAAAGGAGCTACCATCATCTCAGTGATTGTGGTTTTAATGGTGGTAATGATGCGTAAAATAAAGCTGGATCTTGGAATAGATTTTACCTTTCTACCTCCATTTTATTCAGCGCTAAATGCATTGGTTGCCTTTGTTTTAGTTTTAGCATTAAGTGCCATTAAGAAAAAAAATGTAGCCGCCCATCGAAGATATATGACAATTGCTTTGGGATTATCCGCTTTATTTTTAATGTGTTATGTGCTTTATCATATTACGACTCCAGAGACAAAGTATTGTGGTGAAGGAAATATCCGTTATCTTTACTTTTTTCTATTGATTACACATATTATTCTGGCGGCGGTTTTATTGCCGTTTATCTTGTTTACCTATATTCGTGCCTATACTGGACAAATTATGCTGCACCGTAAAATGGCGCGATGGGTTTTTCCGTTATGGTTATATGTTGCAGTAACAGGGCCTGTTATTTACTTTATGCTTCGTCCTTGTTATTTGTTAAATTGATTTTTGGATGGCCGG
>JALZUU010000667.1 GCA_023300665.1 Saprospiraceae bacterium
CTACACCAATAATGATTTTACCCGCTCCATTCCGGTACTGCCAGGCTCCTTGATTATTTCTAGGTTTTTGACGTTTTCCAATTCCCAGTTACTAGCAGGATTTGGATCAATATAAAAAACCTTGGCTTCTGGTGGAGCAAATCCGACCAACCCAGCGGCAGGATATACTTTTAAGCTAGTACCAATGACAATTACTGCATCTGCTTTAACTACAGCTCCTTGAGCCAATCCAAGCATAGGCACCGCTTCACCAAACCAAACAATATGAGGACGTAATTGATGACCATTGGGGCATTTATCTCCAAGGCTACAGTCTTCTTCCCAATCTAATACGAGATTTTCATTTCTAGTACTTCTTACTTTTTTTAGTTCACCGTGTAGATGAATAATGTTGGTACTACCAGCTCTTTCATGTAGATCATCTACATTTTGAGTAACGACAATAACATTGTAGTCGACTTCCAGTTCTGCAATGATTTCATGACCTCGGTTGGGCTTTACTTCTTTGAGCTGTCTACGTCTTTGATTATAAAAATCTAATACAAGTGCCGGATTTTTTCTAAAGCCTTCTGGACTTGCTACTTCCATCACATCATGACCTTCCCATAAACCACCTGCATCTCGAAAGGTATTAATACCACTCTCGGCGCTTACGCCAGCTCCACTGAGTACTACAATTGTCTTTTTTGTTGCGTCTAATTTCATATTGATTTATTTTTTTGAATGCATGATAAATTTATGGTGATTGTTAGTTGGCTGGTTTAAATCCCGCTTTAAGAAACCTAGCCTAGCACTTTGCTCACGCGCGGGTTTCGCAAAGCTACTGGAGCTTTTCTTTAGTTTCGTCTCATGAGTTTTGAGAACTCCGAGAGTTGGCAAGCAGCAGAGCAAGAGTTCTTAAAACGAATAGTGCCTAGAGAACCCTTAAAACCTAAGAGTATCTGACAGACAACCAGCCAATGGGTGAAAAACGCTCACAATTCAAATAGTTGATTATTATCTCTTAGTTTTTAAACAGCTTCTCTTATTTAATAGTGCGGTAACTTTTTTGAGTAGCTAAAATTGATTAATAACTTTCGAGTTTAGCGCTCTTTTTTGCCAGTTGGCTGGTTGGCCTGTTAGCTAGTTAGCTTCCTTCTAACGCATTTTACGAATGAGGGAAGCTAACCAGCAAACTGGCTAACTAGCAAAAAATATAATTTCTTTATCTCTAAATGAAAAATTACCGAACCATTGTTATTCACGTTTATAAAAAAAAAATTGCCCACTGCGAAAAATCACAATGGGCAATTTAGATATATAACAATTAAAGAGAAAAATTAGTTCCTCTTTTTAGAAAAAATTGTTTAACGAATCAAGGTTACATCTCCTTTAAATTCTTCCACTTCACCAGTGAATTTTCTAATAGAAAGGAAATATAAATAAACATCCGAAGGTGCTAATTTTCCATCAATTCTACCATCCCATCCCATAGTTGGATTATTATTGTCATAAACCAAATCTCCAAATCGATTCCAGATACGGAAGTTTTCAACTTCTTCGAAAAGCCCTTTGGTCACCACATTGAAAAAGTTATTTATATCCGCATTTGGCGTAAAGGCATTTGGCATCTTTGCTTCAGCTGGATTAACGCAGAATTCTCCACCTTCGTTGGTAATACAACCGTTTTCAGTGGTAATTTGAAGATCAAAAGTAACGCTACCATCCTCTAGAAGTTGGGTTTCCAAAACGCGTGAGTTAGTTGCAAGCGCTTGATCATTTATCGACCATTGGTAGTTCGTACCAGCTTGTATTGAATCCACGGCAGCCGTAATAGCAATTATTTGTCCTTCATCAAAAGGACAATCGTCTGCTTGGCTTTGAAAAGGATCAAAAGTAAAACTATCTACTCGGATCTGATCATGGACAATTATTCTAATTTCTTCAGATAATTGTTCACAACCATTAGTAAAGTTAACGGTGTAAAATTGTTCTCCTAGATCAGAAGCAGTATCGTCAATGGAAGAAGTTATCAAACTTTCTCCGTTGGGTAAAACCCAATTAAACTCATCCACAGTGGACGTTGGATTTGGCGTGGCTGTCAACGTAAAATCATCTCCTCGACAAATTTCATTATCCTCACTTACTGTAAAGGTGATGGGCTGTATTACTTCAACGTTAATGGTTTCTGTAACAGGTGGACAAAGTCCATTATCTGCTACGATGGTGTAACTGGCCGTTTGATTAGGCGTAACTACTGGATTGAGATCCGTAGAATTAAAAGTAGGATCGCTCGAAGTCCAAGTGAAACTTACTCCAGGCTGAGCTACTGTTGTTGACAAAGTGATAGACTGTTGGAAACAAATCGCTTGATCTGGCATTAGGTTAAGTACCGGTATTTGAATTACTTCAATAGTCACGGACGCTGTAATAGGTGGACAAGCTCCGTTATCCGCTACGACGGTATAAGTAGTAGTTTGGCTTGGCGTGACTACTGGATTAGGATCGGTCGAACTAAAACTAGGATCGGTCGAAGTCCATGTGAAATTCACACCAGGTTGATCAACCGTTGTTCCCAAAGTAACAGACTCTAGTAAACAAATCACTTGATCTGCTGCTACAGTTAGGGTTGGCATTTCCACTACCTCAAGATTAACAGTCTCGGAAACGGATGGACAGATTTCGTTATCTGCTACTACCGTGTAACTCGCATTTTGATCAGGCATCACTACTGGATTAATATCCGTAGAACTAAAATTAGGATCCGTCGAGGTCCAAGTATAAGTTGTATTGGCCTGAGCAGCCGTTGAACCTAGGCTGATGGAGTCTTCAATACAGAGTGCTTGATCTGGTATTAAATTTAAGGTCGGTAGTTGAATAATATCTGACTGATACATAATCTCGACTGGACAACCAAACACATCCGCCTCTACCGTATAAAGGATATTGTCGGTGACCGTCACAATTGGATCAGGACAATCAGTACAACTAAGTCCTGCAGTAGGAGACCATTCATAGGTAGCATCTGGATCAGATGTTTCAACAAATAACTGGAATGGATCATTTGTACAAACGGTGGTATCAGGTGTAATCGAAATTTCTGGATCGACCACTGGAACCTCTACGCTTACCGTAGAACTACAAGCGTTATTGGTCGTCAAACGGGTATAAATAGTGGTGTCAGGAATGGTAATGACCACTAAATTAAATAAAGAATCTGGTGTGACCTGTCCTTGTAAAGGAAACCATAAGTTTTCTAGATCTGGATAATCCATTGGGTCAAATAATTCACTACTTAGAATTACCGTATCACCAGGACAGTAGACCTCTTTAAAAGGATCTAGCATGATGGTATCGATCAGCGGTAACGAATCTACCTGAATAAAAACAGAGTCTATAACCAAACAAGCAGGGGTTTGTAAAGTAGCAAAATAAGTAGTTGAGGTAGTCGGAGTAACAATCGGATTAGGACTGTTAATATCGTTAATTCCGCCATCATCTGGAGACCAAACGATTGGATTATTTAGAGGGACAATGTTTGTTTCAAGCTGGACTGATTCACCAAGACAAACAAAAGTGGTATCGTTGGTGATGTCTATTGCTGCTTCGATAACTGTTACTTCTACAGAGTCCATTCGGCTACAGAAATCAGAATCACTGGTAGCCGTCAAAACATAAGTGGTCGTTTCTTGTGGCGTAGCCGTGGCATTAGAAACGGCTGGGTCTTCAATGGTTTCAGCAGGTGCCCAAGAATATTCCGTAGTGGTAAAGAATATTTGACTGGCTAATTCAATTGGTGTTCCTTGACAAATAGTAGTGTCAGGAATAACTTCTGGAAAATCAAAAGCATTTACCTCGATGGTCACCGTATCCGTGACCACACAACCTGTTATATTTATCGTAGCAACATATGTTTCGTTGAAATTAGGAAAGGCATCTGTGACTACTTCGTTAGGATTACTTAGATCATCAGATGGTGTCCAAGATATACCTAGGCCATCCACGTTATTGACAGCTGTCAGTTGAACGGTATCTCCTCGACAAATTCCAGTTGGTCCGTCCGTTTCAATAGTTATTTGTGGATCTATTAATTGTAGGAAAATTGAATCTTCTGCTACACAAGAAGAAAGTGCTCCTAGTTGACCAGTTACAAACACATAGCCATCTTCTGTAGGAGTAGCTACTACTGTTTGTTCATTATTATCATCAAATATATTAGAAGGTGTCCAAATAAATTCACTGGCACCAGTTGCTGTTAAAGTAACGCTACTGCTACTATCTGCTAAACAAACCAAAGCGGTATCTGCTCCTAGATTAATTTCAACAAGCGGTTGATCTAAAATAGTTATTTCAATATTTTCTAAATCGACAACGCCACAACCAAAATCATTAGTTAGAGAAATAATAATAGTTTCATCTCCTTCTGCAATCAGGTCAGTAAGAGGAATAATAGAAAAGCTCAGTTCCGTTTCTCCTGATGGAATGGTAATCTGATCAGGCATGTCAAGGATATAATCAACGTCACGAGTTGCCGTACCGCTAATAGTGACGTTATAATTTTGAGGATCTTCTAATGGGTTATTTAGACGGATAAAAACTAGGTCCTCTGTTCCACTACAATCTTCCACTAAAAAATCAATATCAAAGGCAGAACCAAAAGAAAGATTCGGAACCCCACCACGGAGTTCACCAATAAAAACACCGGAGTCAAAATTGTCATCCCCTCTATCCGCAATGGCAAATTTTAGTTTATAGTTATTACAAGGTATAACAGGAACAGAAGCAGTCAATGATTTTTTTATACCTTGAAAGTCAGAGGTTAAACCATCATATTGAACAGAAGGTCCGTTTATATTATTTCTATAATATTCCCAATTATCTTCTGCATTAACACTATTAATTTCAACAAAAGTATTAGTTCCGGGAATGATCGCTACATTCTGTTGGTTGTCAATCATTGGATCACCTACAATTCCAGGGCCTTTTACGAGTAAGGCGAAAATATCATTAAAATCATCAACAAATTCAGGATATTCTTCAGAACCAAAAATATATTCAAATCTGAGTTCGTCTGTTGCTACAAAAACATCGAGTTCAACTACACAAGCATCTTCAGAGAGATCACCACCGTTAAGCGAAGAAAAATAATCAAGGTCACTATCTCCAGGAGCGTCGTGAAGCGTAGAAGCGCCTCCAAGATCATTAGGTCCAATGGCATTAATAGCTTCTCCACTTGTTAAAATAATACCTTGATCTAATCCTAGATCTGTATCATCTCCTGCGATAAAGGTACCCAATGCACCATCAGGACAATCAATATTTTCTACCGTGATGACGGTTTGGCTGGTGGTCAGTGCGTCAACGATAAGTGCCTCATTAACATCTGTCTCAATAGTAATAGGTGAAGGGTTTTCACAAGGAGAACCTGAACATTCCCACGATCCTGCGAATCCTTCAAATTCTGTAGTACCATCACTAATTAATTCTACCGTTAGACATCCACTACTAGCTTGAACAGTGTAGCAGACCCCTCCTTCGCTGTTATCAAAATTACCACCGATGAGTTCGTCAATAACTGGACTATTATTATCTGGTCCATCGTAAAAAACTAAATTATCACCACCACCAAAGCCAGATTCTAAATTGAAATATTGTAAATTAAAAGTTACACAACTATTAAAAGGTGCATTTGGACAGATAGAGAAGCTATTATTACTATTAGGACTATAATCTTCATTTGGTCCACCATCATCAAATAAATTACCGGAACAAGCGGTAGATCCATCTTGATCAATCGTGCTAATTGGATCACGTTCTTTTAAACATAAAAGAAAAGATCCTGAATTAGGAGTTGCGGTTGAAGACCAGTCATTAATTCTAAGAAAATAAGTTTCTCCAAAATCAAGTCCTAATAATTCAAAATTAAGTTGAGTTGTTCCATTTAGCTCTGCTCGAGCACAAGATAGGAGGGCGAGTTCATCAAAACCACATTCTCCTCGATAAATGGCTACTTGAGGGTTGGTTAATGGGCTTCCACCCAAACTATCCATAATCCCTGTAATCGTTACAGAATAATCTTCGATAGTATCACTGGCCACAAATTTGAACCAAACATCTCTTCCTGTAAAATTCCAATCTCCGCCTGGGTTACAATTCATTGGAACATTGTCGTTTCCAATATTAGATTGAGTAGCATCTACGCTACTAAAAAAAGTATCCACTGCACAAAAGGGTAACACACCAAGATCAATGAGCGTTTCACACTCATCATTGGCGGGTTGAGCAAAAAGGGTAGCGGTCAGAAAAAGGAAAAGAATTGTAAATAACTTATTCATAAAAGCAGTTGTTTCAATACCATTAGGTAATAATGTAAATTTCATCTTTTGAAGCTTCTTTATGTAGATAGCTTTATAGAGTTGCTCAAAGATAAAATCTTTTTAATGATTACTTTACTTATAGTAAAAAAAAATCATGTCGGATTTAGACAATAATGAAAACAGATAAGGGTAGTTTTACTGCCAAAACCGGCATTTAAAACAACTTTAATGAAGTTTTGCGATTGGATTGGTTAATTTTTACAATCAATTAAGGCTTTTTGAATGTTTTCGACTTTAACATGTTGAAGGTCATTTCCCCAAGCATGATTGATATAATTGATCACATTAGTAATCTGAACCTCATTTAAATCCTTGACACCGGGCATGGCTTGATTGTAGGTTTTTTGATTAACTAAAATGGTGTCGGAGAGTCCATATCGAATAATACAGGCTAAATTTTCTTGATTATTTGCTAAATAATCTGCTTTTGCTAGAGGAGGGTAGAGGCCTTTGAGTCCTGAGCCATCATCCATATGACAGGTAGCACAATAGAAGTTATAGAGGTTTCTGCCTTGTTTATATGGTTGATAATCACAGGAGACTAAGACCACTGTTAGTATTAAAAAGCATATTGAATAGAACCATTTAATGGAATTCATAAGTAATGCGAATGAGGAGTTGAAATTTAATTTAAAGCCAAAGCTAGCTTGTAAAGGGCTTTTGGCATTTAGCTTTTGGCTATTTGCTTCACTCTATCGCGATAGAAGAGGGCAAATAGCAAAAAAACAAAGTCAATTGAAATGATCTAGTCAAT
>JALZUU010000668.1 GCA_023300665.1 Saprospiraceae bacterium
ATTCCAGTTTTGCTGATAGGCTATGGTCTGCCTATTTTATATTTAATTGGATTTAGATAATAGAAACTTAAGTTCTATAGTAAAAATAATTGAAGGTATCATTGGTGGATTTTTGATTTTTTTATGGTCAGTGAAGGTTTTTAAAAAAGAGGAATAGTAAATAGATTTACATTCCCTGTTGTGCCACCACAACCTCCCTCGTTTGTTTACATCAATCTTTCAATTTGACAGACTGTCCACGTGTAGATACGAAAATTTAGGCAAGCCTTGTCAGATGCTACCGCGGGTTTAAAAACCTGATTAGGTCAATCTTTTTGAGTGTAAGATTGGTGTTTAATTATATTGGAATATAATCGTATATTTATGGTTGTTAGATGTTATTTTCGAGATTCTAATGGGGGAGTGTGGGCAAAAAGCGTAAATGATTATGGGATTAGGTTGGTTATAACAGAGTTCCACACCATGAAGAAAAATAAAAAACAGCTAAATGAATCCGATTGAAAAGATAGAATTTGAAAAAGAATACAAATCAAGTCCAAAGGCTTCAACGGATTTACATGCTGGTGGAATATTTTTTTGTGTTCCGTATGAGGAGATAATCAAATTTTGGAAAGACGGAAAAGTTGAATTAACAAGAAAAGTAATCGAAAACTTTAAACCAATGGACGGACAATCTGAAATAGATGAAATAAATAACTTTAAATTAATTGGGACTTATAAACTGTCAGATAGAAATTATATCGATTGTAAATTTGAAGGCCTTTCGATGATAGGTTTACCACTTGAAATGAACCAAAATATTTTAACTTTCCACTGTTATCGAAAAGTAAATGGATACCAATTTGGAAATGCATTTAAACTATCCAATTAGAAATTATGATTCATAAAGATACAGTTGAAAACTACTCAGGAACAATGGCGGAATTAGCGGAAGAAATCGGGAATTTGAAATACGACGCTCTTTCAGGGTTTTTAAATCTTTTATCCAATAAAATTGAGAAAGACGGAGATAAAGACAAAAGTAGAAATAGGGTTAAACTTGCAAAGAATCTGCATAATTGCTCAAATAAACTTAAAAAATGTAAAGAGTCAATTGATAAAGCATGGGTAATTTGCGAACCATATACAAAATGAAAAAGTAACACGGTGTTCAACACTGTGCATAATGTCCATGCTACTAAACGTCGCACGGCATATGCACTAAACGTTGCTCACAAGATGAAAAAAAATGAAATACACCAAAAGTATCATTTGTATAATTTTAGTAAGCCTTTCCATCCAATGTCTTGCGAATGAATATTTAAATATCAAACATAAAGTGACAGAAAATCAGGAAATAGAACTATTAAAAAATGAATTTGAAAAAATCATTCAATTCCATATAAATAAAGGTGAATTACATCAAAGGGCAGAAAAGGACGTAAGGTCGTTTGTTAACTACTTGCTCGATCAAACCGAATACACTCAAAAGAGATTGGCAGAGATTATTGAAAAATTTAACTATGAAACAATAAAACCCGATGAAGAATATAATGTGTGGCCTGAAATCGAATTTTGGAGAGGTGTAGATGATTTTGGTTCCGCCGTAGCATTAAATTATGATGGAGATGTTGATGTTATAGATGGAGAAGAATCGGTTGTAATTGGCAGATGTGACAATTATGAAATCCCCTCAGATTCCGATAGATTAAAGGCATCAAAAGAAAGAAAATCGATTAAAATTGATTTAACAAAGTATCCAATTTCTCTACTTGGATATTACGAATATAAATTTAATGAAACTGCATTGTTTTATTCTTGGATTGGATACTTATGGCAAGAAATAGAAGGTCATAAATGTGGAATCAAAGTAAAAACGATACAAAACAACAGTATTGCAACCTATTCATTAAACGATTATTTAGATGGAGATTTTTCAGCTTTTGTTGAAAGTGATTATGGCGATAAACCTCCCAGATTAAGTAGTTTTTTTCCACGTAAACTTAGTTTAATTGAACTGTACATAAGAGCATCACAAACTGGCTATCCTTTCAATCCGTTTAAAAGTTATTGGAGGTATTTTGAAAGAGGAGATGAATTTATGGAAATTGTAACCTATGAATTTTCAACAGGGATAAGGTCAGGAAAAAAGACAAATAGAAATTTAGAAGAAATAAATCAAGAAATCAAACATGAAAATTCTGGTTCTGCATTAAAACACATAACAGCATTTACGAATCAAATGATTTTTGATGGATGGGAGGAGAAATTGAGACCGATTGATATGCCTGAAAGAATGCACAAAAACGCTTTTGCTTTTGATATATGGACAGGTGTAAACTGGTCAAAAGAACAAACCAATATGCTACCAGAAGAACGAGTCGTAAAGCTTGAACAACAACTTGAAATTAAATTACCAAAAAGTTTCTTCCACTATTTAAGATTGCTTAACGGTAGGCAATATAATTCTTATAATATGTTTTTTCCAATAGACAACTGGTACACAGTTCAAGTGAAGAAATTTTTCAATATTGAGGAATTAGAAAATAAGGCAAAAGTGTCATTACCTAAGAACTCTAATCATTTATGGGTTGGCGAATTAATCAACGAAAAAAATCTTGGGTTAATTATTGATGAAAAAAGTGATGATTATGGTAAGGTAGTTATAGCTGATAATGGAAATATTGAAATTTGTGATTATTCATTTGAACGGTTTGCCAGATATTCTCAAGGTTCTCCTAAACAACCTGAAATTTTCGCAGCAGAAGAAAATGACGCTGACTTTTTACGGAAAAGAATTAAAGAGGGATGGGATTACAATATAAGTTACAGCTATCAAAATGCAGTCACCCAAGCAGCGGAGAATAATTCACATGAGGCATTGGAAGTTTTGTTAGAAGCTGGTGCAAGATTGAGGCACAATAAACACAGGGATATGCCTTACACTTACGATAAAAGAACTATGGAAATATTGGATAAATATCAAAAAGATGAATAAAAGAATCCTTTGAGTAACATAAGCTAAAACATCAATAGCTCCACATAGGAACTATTGATGTTTTAGTAAGACCGTTATATGCTATATGCAATAAAAAATAAAAAACAATGAAATTTCAATTCACATTAATTTTTACATTTTTATTTTGTTTGACCAATTGTAGCCGATTGCCTGTGAAGAAATTATCACAATCGGAAGGAAAAATTGTTGAATATGAAGTAAATAGCGATTCCTTGAAAATTCAAATCAACAATTCATTAAATTGCCCATTAAGGATATCCGCCACATCATCAGACGAAGTTATTCAAGAGAAAATAGGTAACAACTTTCCGATTACTATTGACCCTAATGAAAATATGGAGCTTACTTATTGGACAAATAAGTCAAAGGATGAAATACCAATAAAGTTTTCAGCAATTATGGGGAATCCAAATGACGTGGTTCGTGAAAAAGAAATAAACCTTCCTTTTAAAAGAGGCTGCAAGTACAAAATCATTCAAGGATACAACGGTAGTTTTTCTCATACTTCTGAATATTCTAAATATGCCCTTGATTTTAATCTAATTGAAGGGGATACCATTTGTGCGGCAGCAGATGGTTTTGTTGTTGGAGTTATAGAGGATTATTCGAAAAGTGGAAAATCGAAAAAATGGCAAGATTATGCAAACTTCATTACAGTCTTCCACCCAGAGATGAATTTATATACTCAATACGTGCATCTTATGTACAAAGGAAGTTTCGTTGAAGTCGGAGATTATGTTAAGGCAGAACAAGCAATAGGTCAATCGGGTAAAACAGGTCGTACGGATGTGGAGCATCTTCATTTTAATGTTTTAAAACCAAATGAATCTTGGATGGAATCCGTGAAGATTGAGTTTAGAGAAGGTTATAAAGGAATTGAATTGAAAAAAGACGATTGGGTTGAAAAATAAAGAATATAACAATAATACATAAAACGTTCATTGCGAGCAAAAGCTCGCAACGCCGTTTATGCGAAACCGTGATCCTTACATTGAAATAATGAAAAACAACATAACAAAAATCAAATTGTTATTTGGGGCACTATTAATTTTTTGCAATTACTTCGTCACGGTGGGTACGCTGAAATAAAATTCATTATGAAAAAAAAAACTTTCTATTATAATATTCATAGCATTTGGTGCTGTTTCTTTATTCAGTCAAACTGGATATAGGAAAACCATCTTTCCTGCGTGGACTTATCATGTTAAAAATATAAGTATTAATGGTGTTTCCGTAGGACTTTTCAGTTTACCAACAGATAAGAAAAATGTATTGACAAATGGTTTAAAGTTAGAGCTTATTGGAACTGGACTTTTGCTTTCATTCGTTGGGGAAAGTCCAGTGGCTTCAAATGAAGATGAATTTAATTCTTTGATGAGCAACCAAGAATCAGAAAAGATTAATGGTGCTAATTTGTCTTTTACCGGAACTACCTGCAATTGTATTGTAACAGCCCCCTAAACAATCCGACAAGGTTACAAAAAATTTTTTGTAATTATGTCAATGAAAATCACTGAAAAAGGAACTAAGAAGTTCACTAAGAAAGAAAAGCTATCCATTATCAAAGAGGCTGGAGAAAAAGGAGTTAAGGTTACTCTAGCCAAGTATGATGTTTATCCAGCGACCTACTATTATTGGAAAAATAATATGCTAACCCACGGAGAAGCTGGACTAGATCATCGAACGATAAAGGATCACCAGAAGACCATTAAGCAATTAGAGAAGGAGAATCGGGAGCTAAAAATTTTATTGGCGGAGAAAGAACTAGAAGGAAAATTAAAAGACGAGATGCTTAAAAAAAAGTATCCAGAATTGAGAAAAAAGCTTTAATAAGAGCTTACATGAGTCAAGGTCTTAAACGAGATATTTGCTTTGCTATTACAAGCTTGACAAAGGATCAATTTTACTATATTCAAACTGGTGTTAAGCCAGGTCGTCGGCCAAGTGATACGACGATCTGGCGAGATCCTGATACGATGATGCAATACCAAGTGGATAACACTGATGTGGTTCAAAAGGTAGTTGAAATAAAGTTAAATCCTGATATGCCAAACTGGTATAAATTAATTACCAGAACACTACAAATTGAAGGATATTACATCAACCATAAAAAAGTTTATCGGTTAATGCTGGAATATATTTTATTGGAAGAAAAACGTAAAAGAAGTGGGAGGAACTTTGTAAAATATAGACGAGTTGCACCTCATAAACCATTGGAAGTCATTGAGATGGATATTAAATATGTCTGGATATATGGAATAAGAAAGTATGCTTACATACTTACGGTAATCGACACTTTTACCAGATATGTTTTACATTGGGATGTTGGATATACAATGAAAAGTCATCAAGTAAAAGCGGTATGGGAGTACATCATAACACATTATTTACAACCTGCAGATATTCTAAAAAATAAATTAGAGGTGGAAGTAAGAAATGATAATGGTAAACAGTTTAACTCAGATTTGATCATTAATTTTTTTAAAGAAAATCATCTAAATCAGGTTTTTACACATCCTTATACACCAGAAGAAAATGGCCATGTTGAGAGCTTCCATAAGACGCTAGGGAATGCTTTGAGAAAAGATCAGTTTGCGAGTTTAGAGCAACTAGAAAATCGACTAAAAAAATTCTATACTTGCTACAATAATCATCGTAGTCATGGCAGCATAAACGGAATACCGCCCGCGAAATTTTGGGCATTATACGAACTAAATAAAATAGAAGTGATACCTTTGGAAAAAAGAAAAATAAAATTTAAGCTAAACGTAGCTTATCAAGATATTCTAACAATTCCTAATGTCAACAAATATGACTATCGGGCATTGTGAATCCAAAGGGAGACTCTCGCTTATTTTGAGGCCCTCAATGGGCTGAAAAATAAAATAGTATTGGTAGGCCTACACAATACAAAATCGACTTCGGTATATTGTTCACCGTCGGTCGACTCTCGCAATAGCAAAGATAGGCACTCTTAATTTATTTTTATAACTCTTGTAATTCTTTGTCGGAATTATAGGGGGCCGAACCAATACCTTCAATTATTTTTACTATAGAACTTAAGTTTCTATTATCTAAATCCAATTAAATATAAAATAGGCAGACCATAGCCTATCAGCAAAACTGGAAT
>JALZUU010000669.1 GCA_023300665.1 Saprospiraceae bacterium
CGACTAAAAAGAAAATTTGCGGGATCACAACGAACCTTTAATAATGAAGATGTTTTTGTCTATAGCTTAACTGCAGATTTTGATAAAAAATTAAATAAAAAAGGAACGCATACGCTATCCTATGGATTGGATGGTGCTTATAATCAAGTTTTTTCAGATGCTGGAAAAATACATATAACCACCGGACTGGTTTCCAGAGGCGGGGTTTTTACGCGTTATCCCAGTGATTATAGTTCGACTACTGCAGCAGGTGGATACATTAATTATAAAATACGTTCTCGAGATTCTGTTTTTGTTTTTAACGCCGGTGCTCGTTATTCTATGGTTAATCTTTTTGCTAAGTATGATTCAGCTGATCTTGATTTGATTGAATGGCCTGAGGAGTACGTTACAACTGGGGTCACTGCAAAAAATGATGACTTGACTTGGGGACTAGGATTTACAATCAATACCAAAAATAAATGGCAGATACGAGCTTTAGCTTCTACTGCATTTCGATCACCTAATATTGATGATTTTGCCAAACTTAGGGTACAGAATCAATTTGCAGTTTTACCAAATACAGCGTTAAGACCAGAACGTTCTATTAGTGGAGAATTGACGCTGGGTAAAGAATTTGGAAAAGCGACACCAAATGGGGGAACATCTTTCCGTTTGAGTGGAACAGGATTTTATACGCGTCTTCGAGACGCAATTGTTCGTCGAGCAGGAACCCAACCTAATGGAGATAGTACCATCATAGTAGAAAATGAGCCCAATCCACTATTCAACGTACAGCAAAACGTTAATGAAAATTATGCCATCGTTTATGGGTTTTCAGGAAATGTTGAGTTCAAAATAAAAAATAACTGGCGATTTAAAGCAGGAATGAGCTATACAAAAGGACGTAGTCAGCTGATTGTTGAATCGCCTGATGGTCTTCTTCCTCCGTTAGATACATTGGTACCTTTAGCGCATATTCCGCCTCGTTACGGACAGGTAGGACTGCTATTTAAAAAAGGAGGCTTTAAGATTGAAGGTATCGCCCGTTTTGCAGCTGCTAAGCCATTTAGTGAATTCGCGGTAACTTCAGCTAGTTACGATGCTAGCAAAGACCTCTTCTTTGATCGTGGTGGTAGCTCAGATAATATAGAGTTTACTCCGTTCCTTATTGGAGAAGATAATGAAATCCAACATCTTGGTTCGCTTGCTTGGACTACCTATAATATTTATTCTTCTTTAAAGCTTAGTCAGCGTATTACCGTTAATTTGGCGGTGGAAAACCTGATGGATTTAAACTATTTACCTTTCTCTTCTGGTATCAGTGCGCCAGGTAGAAATTTCATTCTTACACTTAGAGGAAAATTCTAACGATAAAATCTTCGATCTCTAATTTATTTGTGCATTTTTTTGTTTTATTGACTATCTTGTGTTTAGCAGGATAAAAAAGCGTTGGTGATGTAACGTAAGCCCATTTTTTTCGTCAAAAATAGGTAGACTTATTTTGCGTACAGAGAATAACACGTAGCCCTTAGTTCAATAGACTAGAAATGAATCTTTTTAAATATTATCTTACAATACTAACTTTGATGCTTTGCCTATTTGCATCAGGACAAGAAGTGATATGGGCAGACCAAATAGTTGAATTCTCTAGTGAATTAGATAATTCCGCTATTCAGATATTAGGTGCACCAGATGCTATCGAACAACAAGATCAAGATCTTTCATGGACGCCCAAAAAAGAAGGCTTGGTCAGAGGAGAATTTATTCATGTTAGTTTTGCCTTTCCCATTCGTACCCGACAAATTATTGTTTCAGAATCCAGTAATCCAGGGGCTATTTTTCGATTGACTGCATTTTTCACAGATGGAACAAAATCATTGATTTACGAAAATAAATATCCTCGAAATTTATTAGTACCCAATCGAGCTTTTACGTATCAATTTCCACTTACTCGAAAAAAAGTAACTTCTATAAGATTAGAATTAGATACTCGATCTGTCAAAGGCTACAACCGAATTGACGCTATTGGTATATCTAGTGAAACAGAACTTTATACATCCGAATCACAGGAGCTAAGAGAGAAAGAAGGAAACCTAGGAACGGAAGTCAATAGTGCTTCTTCAGAGGTGTTTCCACAACTCTCAGCGGACGGTCAAACACTTTATTTTGTGCGTCATAATCATGCAGATAATATGGGGGAAGGTGATATCTGGGTAAGTAAGCGCTTAGGAGAAGATAGCTGGAGTACCGCGGTCAACTTAGGAGCACCGATCAATAATCGAAAGGAGAATCAAGTGATTGGAGTGGGTAAAAACGGAGAACAGTTATTTCTTAAGATGGGACGCGAAGAGACCGATAATAATAATATTTTTGTTAGCCAAAAAAATGGTCGAAGCTGGACGCGCCCTAAACGATTAAATACCAACTTACCTACAAACCAAGAACTACATCATATTTTTATCAGTGGAGATGGCGAAACAATTTTAATTGCTGTCAAAACACCAGATAAAGGATTTGATTTACAAGTAACAAACCAACGACTCAATGGAAAATGGACGGAACTAAAAACGCTTGGATCAACCATTAATACAGATAGTGATGAAACGAGCGCCTTTTTATCTATTGATGGTAAAACACTCTATTTTTCTAGTGATGGACATGGAGGTATGGGTGGACAAGACTTTTTTGTAAGTCGAAGAAAAGATGATACTTGGAATAATTGGTCTGCTCCAGTAAATCTCGGCAACGAGATAAATGATATAGCCAATAACGACAAAATAGCTATAGCGGCTGATGAAATTTATGCGGTTTTTAGTGGAAAAAATAAATCGGGAAATAATGATATTTACCAAATAAGATTACCAGATAATCTTATTGCGATCAATGGTGAAGTCGGTAGAAGTGGAGTAATAGATTTAACTGAAAATAATATTCAAGAAGAAAGAACTCCCAAAGCAGTCGTAGAAGATCTTACTGCTCAGTCAGAAGGAACAATGATCACAAAGAAAGGAACCGAAAATAGCCTTCAACTTCGACTGGTGAAAATTGATCAGCAACTTGTTGATCTAGAAAAAGCTAAGGAGCAATTAAGTCAACAAAAATTGAAACATAGAAGCTTACCTGATCAGCTTTTTGAAGGAGACGAGATCGAAAAATTAGAGGGAGAATTTATAGAAAAACAAAAGAATAGTAATGTCATTTCTAGAAAAGAAACAGAAGAGGATGCGGAATTGACAAAAATGAAAAATAAATTCAATCAGGCAAACGGAAAAACAACCACCACTACTCCGAGAGGAACTAAAACGAAAAAAGATCAGGAATTAGAAGAAATGAAAAGACGCTTTAATAAGCACAATGGCAAGCCTCATAAATCCAATGACGATGACGAAGAATTTATGGACATGGAAGTGAGTAATGGTCAGGTGTATGATGAGGAATATGATCGAATGATGTATAGCGGTGGCTTTACGGAATTGCAAGAAAAAATGTGGTTAGCACTTGAAACAGAACTGACGGATGTTGTTAAACTTACCATTAAGAAACAAATCTATACACAGGTAGAAAATGAGCTATTACAATCCTTATCTGGAGACTTAGACGACTCACAACAGTATCGTTTAAAACAGCAAGGAATCTTACTTTATAGAGAGATCAAAAAGGAATTGCGAAGAAATAATGGTGAAAAAATCACATTGGATAATATTCCTGAAAATAATATCACTATTGCCTTACGACGAAAAATGGAACCAGCGGTACGCAAAAATCTTTATGCAGATCTCCGTGAATTAGCCGCTAGTGAAATACGCAACGAACTAGAATATCGTTTTGTAAAAGAAGAGAAAGCAGCATTGAAAAAAGAATTAAAAAACCAACCAGCAGAATGGTCTGCTACTGTTGTAGAAGCACCCGCTCCTGTCTCTAATCAGCGACAAGAACCTGCCTTACTTTCTAGCTTATTATTAAAAAAAGGTCAGGCAAAAATTATTTTTCGAGAAGGGCAAAAATTCTTAATTGAAGATATCTATTTTAGAAAAAATAGTGGGGTACTAAAATCGCAATCCTCCAGTGGAGTTGACCAAATGGTTGACTTCTTAAATTCCAATGATAATATTTCTGTTGAAATAGGTGTTTTCGATGATGGTACAGGGGAAGAACTGGCCTTTATTCGCGCTAAAACTATTTACCAGACATTAGTCAAAAAAGGTATTACAGCCAATCGTTTATTATATCGAGACTATTCGGCTGAAGAAAATACTACTAAAACAACTTCCGTAAAAACGCAATTAAAAATTGTTAGCATTCGCTAGCACCTAACCGCTTCTATTTTAACCAATCGCCTCTATGAAATTCATACCAGAATCTGTTATTGACAAAAGCATTGAACAACTTAGTGCTTCAGATTCACTCGATGCTGCCATCAAAGACCTAGCAGATGCTCAACCCTTTTTAATCGCTTATCTCAGTTCAGAGACTACCTCTGCCTTTTCTAATGAAGAGAAAGATTTTTTGTTTTTTGCTACCTCGGTTATAGTATCTGCCGTTGAAGAAGTAGAACCAACCTTTAAGGTGCTTGGCTTAGAGTTGTTGACCGAAATAGAAGAACAAAATTTCACTATCCTCACAGAGACTAAAGGAAAATTATTTCGAGATAGAGTTACGGTCTTTTTTGAAGATTATCCACAGGAAGATTTACTTGCCTTTGCTGAAGATGCATTGGAAGAAGATGAAGAAAATTTGATCACTCCTGAGGGACGAGAATATCTTTTTGTGATGTTAAAAACAATTATCGATACTTTCCACCGATCTTTATTGTAAATATAAATTATGGTCTTTTTCGTAGCCAATTGAAGTATCTGGTCCATGCCCAGGATGAACAGCTACGCCATCTCCTAGCGGAAATAACTGATCCTTGATGCTACCTAATAAAGTCGCCATATCGCCACCCGGTAAGTCGGTCCGGCCAATACTCTGATAAAATAAAACATCTCCAGCAATAATAAATTGATCCGCTTCGCAGTAAAAAGATAAACTAGCAGGGGAATGGCCTGGAGTAAACAATGCTTTTAAAGAAGTATTGCCAAATAGAATGGTATCACCCGTTTCAATAAACTTTCCAGGAGGCGGAGAATTTTGTGGAAGTTGAATCCCATAAGTCTGACAAACTCTAGGAACAGATTCTAATACCGGAAGCTCACCACGATGAATTTCTAATTCTAAACCATAAGTCTCCGCAACAAATGCATTACCAAAAACATGATCTAAATGACAATGAGTATTGATCAGCCGGACAGGTGTCCATTCATTTTCACTGATAAAATTTTTTAACTCATCCCGTTCTTTTTGGGTATAACAACCAGGATCAAAGATGATACATTCACCCGTTTCGTCTGAAACGATATAAGTGTTTTCCTGAAAAGGATTAAAAGTAAGTTTGGAAACAACCGCCATTAGATTGCGTTTTAGATATTATGTTTAATAATTCAATCGAAGCTGTTTAAGAATGTTCATCATACTACTGGACATTTGCGGGTTTGGTGCTACTCCTTCAGGAGGCCGGGAGGCAGCAAATGGAAGAAATGTCCAGTAGTATGAATGTTCACAAAAGGTGAGGATAAGTGCTTGATAATGTGGTCGATGCTCATTTTTTTCTGTCCCGAATGCTTTCGGGAGAGATAAAAATAGCAGAAGA